>CANQOZ010000009.1 GCA_947625585.1 uncultured Eubacteriaceae bacterium | reverse complement strand
ATGCGGTGAAAGTCGCACGTACGGTGTGGATCGGGGGAAAAGCTGGAGATAATTTCAAAAGTTTACCTATCGATATAGAAAAATATAAAAAGTTCTGTTTTAACATTTGAAAATCATCCTTTAACAGAAATTTTTCCTAGATATACTCCAAAACTATTAACTACGAATAGTAGTAAAGAAAAAAAAATTAAACAAAGTGGAATTAATGAAGTTCATTTTGAACCCTTTTCTAATAGCTTACGAAAACTTAATCCGGAAGATTTTATAAGGGATTTTTTATTAGAAAAATTCGAAATTGATTCTATTGTGGTCGGATTTAATTATACCTTTGGTTATAAAGGTGAAGGTGATGTAGAAAAACTAAAAGAACTAGGTAAGAAGTATAATTTTAATGTCGAAATAATTGAACCTTTAATTATTGATAATTTAAGAGTAAGTAGTACTTTAATTCGTGATTTAATTAGAGAAGGAAAAGTATCTGAAATAAAAAAATATTTAGGTGAAAATTTTAAAATTCAAGGCAGAATCACTAAAGGAAAGCATTTGGGAAATACTTTTGGAGTTCCAACAGCTAACTTAAAAATTGATGAAAAAATAATATTACCTAAGAGTGGAGTTTATTACACAAAAATGAAAGTTGATGATATTTGGTATGATGGACTAACAAACTTAGGTTTTAATCCAACTTTTCCTGATCATCCTTATGCAATTGAAACCTATTTGTATGACTTTGACGGAAACTTATATGATAAAAAAGTAGAATTAGAGTTTATTGATTTTATTCGAGGGGAGAAAAAATTTAAGAATCTCGAAGAATTGTTCGATAGAATAAAAAGTGATATCGATTTTGTTGATAAAAAATACAGGAATAAAAAATAAAATTTATTCCTGTTTTAAATTTTTTATATGTTCTATATCTGGAGTTACAAACATCGTATTATGGTCCGTAAATATAACTTGTCCTGGTTTGGCATTCTTTGGTTTTTTCACAAATTTAAATTCCATATAATCTACCGGAATGTTTTCTGATTGTTTTTGACTACTGTAATAGGCTGCAAGCATTCCTCCTTCTAATACAGTTTGTTCTGTAATAAAACGGTCATTAGCGACAATAAGGACATGACTTCCAGGTGCATCTTTAACATGGAGCCAACAATCTTCATCTTTACCTAATTTTGTTGAAATATAATCGTTCTGAATATTATTTTTGCCAACATAAATATCAAAACCTTCTGAAGAAATAAAATGAAGAGGTTTAGCAGGTTTTAAGTTATATTTATCTTTAGACTTTATTCTTTTTTTAATTAAATTGGAGTTACTAAACTCATAAAGAATTTCATTTAAATCATCTACTTCTGATGAAACTTCTAACGCATTCAGTAATGAGTCAATATAATCTAACTCTTCTAAAGTTTTATCTAATTGTGCTTGAAGTTCTACCTGTGCTCTTTTATTCTTGCTATATTTTTTGTAAAATCTTTGGGCATTTTGAGAAGGAGTTTCGTTTATCTTTAATGGAACCTTAACAGTTTCAGGTGGTTCCTTTGTATAATCTGTAAGCTCTGCTTCTTTAAGTCCTTTTTCTAATTGCCAAATATTTGCAGTAATAAGATCAGCGTATAATTTGTTTTTATTATTATCTTTTGATTTGTTTAGATCTCTATCTAGATTCTGAATTTTTTTAGCTTTTCGTTTACGAATTGTTTCTATTTGATGTCTTAAGTTTTGACTTTTATTTCGAAAATATAGACGTTTATCTCTTAAATGATAATAGTCTTCAAGTAATTCGCTTAAAGATTGAAAGTTTGTTATATTTGACCCTAAATGTTTTAAGTCTAGGATATAATAATCTAACAATTCACCTTTTAAATGAAATTCTAGAAAAGATGGACTTAAATATTTTAATTTATGAAAATCTTCAATCAATTGATCTATAAGATTATCTGATAATGTGTTAATTAATTCGTTCGAATTAATATTATTTCTAAAACAAATTTCACGTACTAATTTAGGAGAAACTCCAAGAAAATTTTTGATAAAAAATTTCTCAATAGTATCCTTTGAAGTTATCACTCTTGTTTTTAAATCACAATCATTAAAATTAAATAATGAAAGTTTATCTCCTTTTGGAGGAGCTTTATAAGGAATTCCAGGTAGTATATGACGGAACTGGCTTTTTAAAGAACCAACTTTTTTTATACTATCTATAATTATTTCAGTGCCATTTTCTACTTTAGTTAAAATAATATTACTATTATGACCAGTTATTTCACAGATTAGTCGTTTTTCTATAATTTCTCCTAAATCAGTATATCCTCTGAAAGAAATTATAATGACTCTATCTGAATCTAATTGAGAAACATTAATTACCTCGCAGTTAATTAAATGTTTTCTTAGAATCATACAAAAACTCGGAGGAGAAGCAGGATTGAGTTTTGCTTCTTTAAATAAATGTACTCTACTATTACTAGAATTTGCACTTATTAATAAATTTATATTTTCTCCGCTTTTATTTAAAATTAATCTTATTTCATCATTCTCAGGTTGATATATTTTTCTAACCTTAGAACCTATTATTTCTTCTTTTAATTCTTCAATTAATGCTTTAGTTAATAATCCATCAAATGGCATAATATACTCGCTTTGGTATAATAAAATGATACTTATGAAAATTAAATTTTCAAAATATCAAGGTTGTGGAAATGATTTTATTATAATTAATAACCTTGATAATTCTATCAAATTAAGCAAAAATCAAATAAAAAATTTATGTGATCGTCATTATGGAATCGGTGCAGACGGATTAATATTAGCTGAAAGACATGATGGTGATTATTACATGAATTATTATAATTCTGATGGTTCTTTAGCTGAAATGTGTGGTAATGGAATGAGATGTACTGCTCATTTTATAAGTGAAAATACAGAAACTGAGGATCAATTTATTATAAATAGCTTATCCGGAAGACACAAAATAACTTTAGGAAAAATGATTAATGTTTCTCTACCAAGAGAAAGTTATGATTATAAAGAAATTGGTTTAAAAAGTAAAAATCTTTCAAGTCAGTTTAAAGAAAATAATAAATTGTATTCAATAAATTACGTCTCGATGGGAAATCCACATGGAGTAATTGTTTTAAATAATCTTAATGAAATTAGTGATAAAACAATAGAAGAATTAACTCAAAATAATAATTTGTTGAATGGGACCAATATTAACTTAGTTAAAGTAATAGATAAAAATAATATTGAAGTTCGAACTTGTGAAAGAGGAGATGGTTTTACATTAGCTTGTGGTACTGGAGCTTGTGCAAGTGCTGTTATAACTAATAAAATTGGATTAACTTCTAAAATTATCAATGTTTTAACTCCTGGTGGTTGTTTAACAGTTGACTTAACGGGTAATGAGATACTTTTAAGTGGTCCAGTAAAGAAAGTGTTTAATGGGGAGGTAGATATTTGAAAAGTATGACTGGATTTGGTCGAGCTGAAAAAGAAGAAGATAATCGAAATTGCAGCATTGAAATAAAAACGGTTAATAATCGTTATAAAGATATTAATGTAAGAATGCCGCCTGTATTAAATGCTTTAGATTTAAAAATTAGAAATTTAATTAACGGAAAAATCGATAGAGGTAAGGTTGATATTTTTGTAAATTATAAAAATTTAAATCAATCTAATGAATTAGTTGTAAATGAAAATTTAGCAAAGAGCTATTCTCAAGCCTTAGATGAGTTATTAAATTATAATACTTTAATAGAAGCTTCAATTGATTTAGCTGATTTTGGTAATTTCCCTGACATAATAATGATTAAAGAAAATAGAGAAGACACAGATGATATTTGGGGATTTCTTGAACCTATATTAAAAGAAGCAATTACAAACCTAGTAAAGTCTAGAGAAATTGAAGGAGCTAACTTAAAAAATGATATTAAAAATCACTTAATAATTACTCAGAATCTATTAGAGGAAATTAAAGAACTAGCACCTGAAAGTATAAAAGAATCACAAAAAAAATTAAAGGAAAGATTAGAATTAAGTACTGCAGAAGTTGAACTTGATGAATCAAGGTTTTTAACTGAAGTAGCAGTCCTTGCAGATAAATTAGCTATTGATGAAGAAATTACTCGATTAGATAGTCATTTAAATCAATTAGATGAATTAATTGAAAAAGAGGGATCAATCGGTAGAAAAATGGACTTTTTAATTCAAGAAGTTAATAGAGAAATCAATACTATTGGTTCAAAAACTGATAATTTTGAAATTAAAACAGATGTTGTTGATATGAAAGCTGAAGTAGAAAAAATAAGGGAACAGGTTCAAAATATTGAATAGTATTAACTTTCAAAAGGAATTTACTCTTAAACAAGGGTTATTATTTGTTGTTTCAGGTCCAAGTGGAGCTGGAAAGAGTTTAATGTGTCAAGAATACATTAAAAAGAATCCAAAAACATTATTGTCAATTTCTGAAACTACCAGAAAACCTCGTAAAAATGAAATAAATGGTAGAGAATATTATTTTATTGATGAAGAGTTATTCTCAAAAAGAGTAAATGAAGATTACTATTTGGAGTACGCTGGAAAATTCCAAAATCATTATGGAACTCCTAAAAAGCCGATTACTCAAGCTTTAAAAGAAGGAAGAGACGTTATTTTAGAAATTGAACCGCAAGGAGCTGCACAAGTTAGAAAAGCATTCCCAAGTGTTATTTCTATTTTTGTATTACCTATTTCAACGAATGAATTAATTAAACAAATTAAGGGAAGAAAAACCGAAACTGAAGAACAAATAAATCTAAGATTGTCAGATTTACAGAAAGAAATTGAACAAATACGTTTTTACGATTATATTATCATTAATCGTTTCGGTCATTTGAAGGAATCTGTCAAACTTTTAGAAGATATTGCTCAAAGTGAACGTTGTAGTGTAAAAAGGATTCTAAAACAGAAAGAAGGAAAAAATGAGTAAATCTAAAAGTAATAAATATGAAGGCTTAAGATATCCACCATTAAATGATCTTATTGATAAAGTACATAATAAGTATGAATTAGTACTTGCAACTTCTAAAAGAGCTAGAGAACTAGTAGATGGAGCTATACCCTTTATTAAATATGATGTTGAAAATCCTATTTCAATTGCTACTGAAGAAATTGATGAAGGTGTAATTCAATTGGATAATCCTGCTTTGTCTGAAAAAAATCCGGAAGTAAATATTGAAGAAAGAATTTCTGAAGAAGAAACTCTCGATGAAGAAATTCTTAATAATGAAATTATTGAAGAAGAAGTTAGCGAAGATTCTGAAGAAGAGGAAGAGTGAAAGTAGCTAAAGTTTATTTAAAACAAAAGAATAGAAGAATTGACCAAGAATATTCTTATTTAGTTCCTGATGATATTGAAGTAGGACAACGAATTGTTGCTCCTTTTGGTAAAGGAAATAGAAAACTTGAAGGAATAGTTACAGAAATAATTAAAAATTCCAATCATGAAAATTTAAAAGAAATATTATATAAGATTGATCCTATTTCTTATATTACACCAAAACAATTAGAATTAGCTAAATATCTAAAGAGAAATTCTTATCAAATTTTTTATACCTGTTTAAATAATTTTACAGCTTTTAATCCCACTAGAAAAAGAAAAGATGGTACAATAAAATCCTTTAATTTAGATTCCGATTATGAAATTGAATTAATTAAAGAAAAAAAGGTCAGAGGAAAAGTTCAAGAAAAAATCATTGAATTTTTACATGAACATCCAATAACAACTTATAAAGAACTAAAAAGTTTTATACCTAGTTCAAAAGAAAGTACATTAACTCGTCTTGAAGAACTAGGTATTATTAAAGTAAGACCAATTAGAGTTGTTAAAAATAATAAGTTTGAAAGTACTAATAAAGAAAGACAATTAAGTAAAAATTTTATTAAAATAATTGATAATGATTATTATAAGAAGTTAATTGAAAGTTTAACTGAGCATAAACAAGGTCAAGTACTTATATTATTTCCAACCAATTTTAAAGCTTACGAATTTTACAATTATTTAAAGAAAAATAGTAATCTAAATCCATTTCTTTACAGTGAAAATTTAAAAGGGAAAGAATTATTTGATTTTTATCTTAAAGTTTTAAATAATGAGACCAAATTAATAATTTCGTCAAGTAAAGGATTGTTTTTACCTTTTAATGATTTAGAAACAATATTTGTTACTGAAGTTAATCATGATAATTATAGACCAACTGAAATTAATAATTATGATTCATTAGATTTAGTACAGGAACTTGCTAAAATTCATAAATCAAACCTAATTTTGACCGATTTTATTGACTCTGTTTATACTAATTATCAAATTGTAAATAAAAAATGGAATAACCAAGATGAATTATCTCAAGATTACAGTTTTGAGATTAAAAAAATTTCGATTGATTCGGAGAATGAAGTTTTGTCTCCAGAATTAATTGAAGGAATCAAAAAAAATCTTGAAGAAAACAAAAAAACTATTTTATTAATGAACCGGAAAGGTTATTTCAATTATACCTTTTGTGAAAAATGTCATGAACCTTTAAAATGTCCAAAATGTGGAAGTGTTTTACAAAGTAATGATAATGGTAAAGTAAATTGTAAAGTTTGTGGATTTAAAAATGATATTCCTTCCGAATGTTCTTATTGTCAGAACAAGACTTTTAAAAAGGTAAATATTGGATTAGATAAAATCTTAAGTGATTTACAAACTCTTTTTCCAGATGCAGTCATTTCTCCTTATTTCAGAGAACATACTCCTGAGATAGATAATAGTGATATTATTGTTGGAACTACTAAATTACTTTATCATCCAAAAGTTGATAATGTTGGAACAGTTGGAGCTGTTTTAATTGATCTTGATTTTAATTATCCTAGTTATTCTTCATCTGAATCAGCTCTGAGGAATTATTCAGAATTGTTTTTAAAATATGATGACTCGGATAAAGTATTTCAAACATTTTTAAATGAGAGTAATGTTTTTGATGCTTTGGATGGAAATACCTCAAAATTTTTGGAAGAACAAAAGAATTATAGAGATTTAGCAAATCTTCCTCCTTACTATGATCTTTACGTATTTACTTTAACAGGTAAAAATGCTAAAGAAGTTAATAGTGATGTAGAATCGCTTCAGCATAGGTTAAAAAAAATTGAAGAGTTAGATGTTTTACCTCCAAATATAGTTCGAAAAAAGAAGGGAACATCTCAAAGACAATTTATCGTAAAAGATAAAAAGAATGGAAAATTAAGAGATTATTTATATAGTTTATATGAAAATGGTGAAATAGAGGCCTTAAATTCAAAGGTCTCATTGATTATAAACCCAACAAAAATTTAGGAAAAAAATGGCTCAAAGAATTTTAAGAGTAAACGACGATCCGATTTTAAGAAAAAAATCTAAGGAAATTAAAACAATAACACCTAGAATCAAAACTATCGCAAAGGATATGGAAGAAACTTTAAAGGTAGAACAAGGGGTAGGTTTAGCAGGTCCTCAAGTTGGAATTCTAAAAAGAATAATAGTAGTTGATCCAAATGTTCATTTAGAAGAAGACGAAGAACCTAAGAAGAATGTTATTGTTGCTATAAATCCAGAAATTTTAGAACAAGAAGGTGAAGATACTTCTATTGAAGCTTGTTTAAGTTTTCCAGAACAATTCGGGAAAGTTACTCGACCTAAAAAAGTAAAAGTTAAATATCAAGATTTGGATGGAAATATTCATGAAGAAGAATTTGAAGAATTATTAGCAAGATGTTTCTGTCATGAAATTGATCATTTAAATGGAATAATTTTTTTAGATAAAGTTATTGAAGGAACTTTAAATCAACTAACTGATGAGGAAGAAGAATAAAATTGTTTTTATGGGAACTTCTGATTTTGCTGTTCCTGCTCTAGAAAAATTAAATAAGGAATATGAAATTTCATTAGTAGTTACCCAACCTGACCGCATAAATCAAAGAGGAAACAAGATTAAATTTGGTCCAATCAAACAAAAAGCTTTAGATTTAGGTTTAGAAGTTTACCAACCTCAAAAAATATCGGATCAAGATAGTTTTGAAAAATTAAGTAGCTTAGAGCCTGATTTATTTGTAGTTTGTGCATTTGGACAAATTTTGAAGGAAAATATTTTAAATATTCCAAAGTATGGCTCCCTAAATATTCATGGCTCAATCTTACCTGAATATCGTGGTGCAGCTCCAATTCATCATGCAATAATTGATGGAAAAGATGAATCAGGAGTAACCATAATGGTTTTAGATCCAGGCATGGACACCGGTGATATCCTTACTTGGGAAAAAAAAGTAATTACTGATAAGACAACAGTTGGTGAATATCATGATTTATTAGCTCAAGTAGGAGCTGAATTATTAATTAAAACTATTCCAGATTATCTAAACAAAACAATTAAACCAATTAAACAAGATAATAAAAAGGCAACTTATGCGGATAAGATAGTCAAACAAAATTGCAAAGTAAATTGGAATAAAACAAATCATGAAATACTTCGATTTATAAACGGACTTGATCCATATCCAGGCTCTTTTAGTTATTATAAAAATAAAAGAATTAAACTAACAAAACCTGAATTACTTGAAGAAAATTTTAATGTAAGTCCAGGTACAATCGTTAAAATAGTAAATGGAAAATTAGTGATTCAGTGTGGACAAGGAAGTTTATTATTTGATGAAATTCAATATCCGGGTAAGAAAAAAATGAAAGTTAGTGATTTCCTTCGTGGAAATAATCTGGATACAGACATAATTTTAAATTAGAGAAGAAGGTAATAGTTATGTTCTTTTTAGATCCTACATTTTTAATATTAATACCAGGAATAATTATTACATTTATAGCTCAAATGATGGTAAATAATGCTTATAGCAAATATAGTCGTATAGGAACTAAAAATGGAATCACAGGAGCTCAAACTGCCAGTGAAATCATGAGACAACATGGACTGTATGATGTTAGAATTAAACAAATTCCTGGAGAATTAAGTGATAATTATAATCCAAGAAGTCATGAAATGAGCTTGTCTTCACCAGTTATGAATGGTAATTCAATAGCTTCAGTTGGTATTGCAGCTCATGAAACTGGTCATGCCCTTCAGCATCAGGAGGGTTATTTCCCAATTAAAATTAGAAATGCAATCGTACCAGTATGTGGGTTTTGTTCAACAGCCTCTTGGCCACTATTCTTAATAGGTTTATTTTTAAGTCGTTCAAGTCAAATTGGCTTTTACTTAATGGATGCTGGTATTATTTTATTTTCTGTTGCTCTGTTATTTTATTTAATAACTCTTCCGGTTGAATTTAATGCTAGTAAACGGGCAGTTAAGGCAATAAGAGAACAAAATCTGTTAGAGGAAGATGAAATAGCAGGCGTTAAAAAAGTATTAACTGCAGCTGCTTTAACTTATGTAGCAAGTATGCTTATGGCCTTACTTAACTTAGTAAGATTATTAGCCCTAAGAGGAAGTAGACAATGAATGCTCGTGAAGCTGCTCTTAAAACGCTTGTTCGTATAGATACGGAACAGGCGTTTTCTAATTTAACTATAAATAGTTTTTTAAAGAGAAATCAACTTTCGACAAAAGAAAAAAATCTCTACATTACTTTAGTTTACGGAACTTTACAACATCTTATTTCAATCGATTATATTTTAAGAAAATTTATTAAAAATATAAATGAAGTCCAGGACAATATTCTTTGGATTTTAAGAATTGCTATTTTTCAAATCCTTTTTCTAGATAAAATTCCTGATTATGCCATTGTTAATGAAGCAGTAAATCAAGCAAAAAAAGTTAATAAAAGTCAATCAAAATTGGTTAATGGCGTTCTTAGAAATGTTTTAAGAAAAAAAGAAGATTTAATTGAGGATATTAGAAATAATCGAAATTTATCAATACGTTACTCTATTCCTGATTGGATAATCGATAAGTTTAAAGCAACATTTCCAAATACTTATAAAGAAGTTCTTGATAAAGTCAATGAATCTCCTAATATTATAATTAGAGTAGCTCCAAAAAATTTTACTAAAATTTTTGAAATAATGGACTTATCTGGAGCTGAACCAGAAAAGATTAAAGATTCTAATGAATTAATTATTATAAACAAGCCATCTGTTTTTACTGATGGAATAACAGAAACGGAACTTTATAAAAGAGGTTTATATTCAATTCAAGATAAAGGAGCAGTAGAAATAGGAAACGCTTTAAATGTTTCTACTAATGAAAGCGTTTACGATATGTGTGCAGCTCCTGGAGGGAAAACTCTACAAATAGCCGAAAAACTAAATAATACTGGAAAAGTTCTAGCTGGAGATGTTTATGATAGCCGATTAAAGTTAATCAAAAAGAATGCGCAGCGTAAGGGATTGAATAATATTATTACAGTAAAAGAGGATGCAACTGTTTATAATTCAAAATTCAAAGAAAAATTTGATAAAGTTTTAGCCGATGTACCTTGTTCTGGATTAGGAATTTTACGAAGAAAGCCAGAAATTAGATATAATACTCAAGAAGACTTAAATAGTTTAATCGATATACAAAAAAAGATAATAGATAATGGTTTTAGATACTTAAAAAAAGGTGGAAAATTGGTTTATTCGACCTGTACTGTCAATCCAGATGAAAATGAAAATATAGTTAAGTATCTTATTGATAAGTACGGGGATAAGGTTAATTTAATTAAAGAAACAAATACATCTTATTTAAACCAAAGTGATTGCTTTTATTATGCAGTTCTAGAAAAATTAAATGAATAATTTATTCGGTAAATCTCTAACAGATTTAAAAGATATTTGTATTGCATTAGGTTTTCCTAAATTTAGAGGTCAACAATTATATAATTGGATTTATAAAAAGAAAGTTGATTCTTTAAATCAATGCAAAAATCTTCCTAAACAATTGATAGAAAAGTTAGAGACAGAAGATTACGGTATTTATTATCCTAAAGTAATAAAAGTTTTAGAAGATAAACAGGATGCTACAAAAAAATATCTTTTTGAAATGGAAGATGGAGAATTAGTTGAATCTGTTTTAATGAGTTATAACTATGGAAATTCTGTTTGTCTATCAACTCAAGTTGGTTGTGCTATGGGTTGTCGGTTTTGTGCTTCTGGTAAAAATGGTAAAAATCGAGACTTAAAAGCCCAAGAAATTGCGGGACAACTTGTAGCAATCGAAAGAGAATCAGGTAAATCCATTTCAAATATCGTTTTAATGGGAATGGGGGAGCCTCTTGACAACTATGAGGAAGTATTAAAATTTATTAAATTTACAAACGAAAATCTAGGAATTGGTCAAAGGCATATAACTCTTTCTACTTGTGGAATAATAGATAAGATTAATGATCTTGCTAATGAAGACTTACAAATAAATCTTGCTATTTCTTTACACTCTCCGTTTCAAGAGAATAGAGAAAAAATTATGCCGATAGCTAAAGAAAATCATTTAGATGATTTAATTAAAGCAACAAAAGATTACTTTGATAAAACGGGCAGACGTGTTACTTATGAATATACAGTAATCGATAATGTAAATAATCGTAAAGAAGATGCTTTAGAATTAAAACGATTACTTGGTGATAGTATTCATCATATCAATTTAATTCCTTTAAATCCTGTCACAAAAAATAAACGTTTTACTGATAATACTGTAAATTTATTTTTTGATGAGTTGAACAAGTTAGGATTGAAAAGTACAATTAGGAAAAGTAATGGCTCAAATATTGAAGCTGCTTGTGGTCAGCTAAGAAATCGTGAATTAGAGGAATAGAATGAACTGTGCATATTCAACTAATATAGGTGCGAAAAGAAAAATTAATCAGGATGCTTGTTTAGCAGCCAGTATAAATCATAATGGAAGAGAATATTTTGTTTTCGCAGCAGCAGATGGATTAGGTGGACATCGCTCAGGTGAAGTAGCATCTCAAGTAGCTATAAATTATATAATAGATCATCTCTATGAAGTAGATGATTATTTTAATTATTCTGATATGGACCATTTTCTCAATAAAGTTAATTCTGAAATTGTCAGAAATAGTCTGCATAATCCTGACTTGAGTGGAATGGCAACCACACTTACTCTTTGTATTTTAGATACTCAAAAACTCAGTATCTCTCAAATAGGTGATAGTAGAGCCTACAAAATAAATAAAGAAGGGATTACTCGTTTAACGAAGGATCATTCTTTAGTTCAAATGTTACTTGATGAAGGACGTCTTTCTGCAGATGAGAGTGTTAACCATCCACAACGTAATGTTATAACAAGAGCTCTTGGAACCGATTCAAGAGTAAAGATTGATTTATATGATTATGATTTAGATCCTGATGATACATATTTAGTATGTACCGATGGTTTATATAGCATGGTCAATGAAACAAAAATTTGTGAAATTGTTCAAAACAATCCACCAGTTGAAGCTGTTAAAGAGTTAATCAATTTGGCTAATGAAAATGGTGGAAACGATAATATAACTGTCTTAATTTTTAATGAATGTGATAAGGAGGCAGTTACATGATCGGGAAAATACTAAACGATCGTTATAAAATTGTTGAACTTATCGGTCGTGGTGGTATGGCCATTGTATATAAAGCTGTTGACTTAAAGTTAAATCGTGAAGTTGCAGTTAAAGTACTTCGTGAAGAATACACTGAAAACGAACAATTTATTAGAAAATTTGATCGAGAATCTCAAGCTGCAGCTGGATTATCCCATCCAAATATTGTTTCTGTTTATGATGTTGGTGTCCAAGATAATATTTACTATATTATTATGGAATATGTTAAAGGAATAACTCTGAAACAATATTTGAATGAAAAAGGTGTTCTAGACTATGAAGAGGCAACTCAATATATTCTTGAAGTTGCAAGTGCTTTAAAATGTGCACATGAACATAAAATTATTCATAGAGATATAAAACCACACAATATACTATTGACTGAGGACTTAACACCTAAAGTAGCTGATTTTGGAATAGCTAGAGCAGCCACCTCATCAACAGTAACTGTTACTAATCAAACAATGGGTTCAGTTCATTATATTTCCCCAGAACAAGCCAGGGGAGGTTTTGTTGATGAATGCTCAGATTTATATTCACTTGGAATCATGTATTATGAACTTTTAACAGGTCAACTTCCATATGATGCTGAGAGTTCTGTTTCAATAGCAATCAAACATATACAAGAACCAATAAATCCACCAATAAACTTAAATAGTAATATTCCGAATTCTGTAAACGAAATAGTTTTAAAATTAACTCAAAAGAAACCAGAAGATCGTTATCAAAATGCTCAAGAGTTAATTGAAGACTTAGATGTTCTTTTAGATGATTTTGAAAACACCTTACCTAATTCTCCAGTCCAAACTGGTCCAATAGATACATTTGGAGCTGATTTTTTTGTTTTAGAAGATGAGGATAGTGACAAAGCAGACAGTACTGGAGAGGCAGCTCATAAAAATAAAAAAGATTTAAGAAAATGGATTATCATAGGAGCAGGTTTATTAGTTTTATTAATAGCAATTGGTTTATTTGCAGCAAATGGTGTTTTTAATAGACAAGTTGTTGTACCAGATGTTAATAATCTACCTTTAGAAGAGGCAACCCAAACAATTGAAAATGCTGGTTTAGAAGCAGAAGTAGAACGGGAAACTTATAATGCGGATGTTCCTGTTGGTAATGTAATCTCACAAAATCCATCAAATGGTTCTTATGTCCGAGAAGGAAGTAAAGTTAAGTTAACCATTTCACAAGGTGTTGAAACAATCGCAGTACCAGACGTAATAGGGATGTCTGAAGAAGAAGCTAACTCAACTCTTATGGGATTAGGTTTTAATGTTGAAATTCAACGTGAGTTTAATGCTGATTATGAAAATGGTATTGTTTTTCAATGTGACCCACAAGTCGGAACAAAATTAATGACTGGTGAGAGTGTTATTTTAATTGTTTCCAAAGGTGAAGATACTGTTACAGTACCAGGTATAATTGGTCTAACCCAAAGTGATGCTGAAAATAGATTAAGTTCTAATGGTTTAGCTACTGGAAATGTCAATATCCAAAGTAGCTCTTCATATGCAGCTGGTATTGTAATTAGTCAGAATCCAAATGAAGGAGCTCATGTTCAAAGAGGGACTTACGTTAGTTTTACTGTAAGTAGTGGTCCACCAACTTCTAATGATAGTTCTAATAAAAATGATGGATCAGGTAATGGAAATTCAAATAATAATTCATCAAATTCTGGATCAAATTCTAATAACAATTCTGGATCTGGATCAGGTTCAAATTCAGGAACAGGATCAAACTCTTCAGGATCCGGAAATAATCAGAATAATAATGAATCAGGAGATGATAATAACGAAAACACCAATAACTCGAATAACGGCTCAAATAATGCTTCGGATTTTAGAAATGATTAGTTATGACTGCTAAAAAATTAAATGGTAAATTAATAAAGGGAATTGGAGGGTTTTATTATGCTAAACCCTCTGATTCCTCTTTTTCATTTGATACTGTTATTGAATGTAAAGCCTTAGGTAAATTAAGATATTCAAATATAACACCTGCTATTGGTGATGAAGTCGAATTATCATTAGAAAATAATCAATGGGTAATTTCCAAAATAAAAGAGAGACAAAACTTCCTAGTTAGACCAAGTGTTAGTAATGTTGATATTGGTCTATTATGTATTTCTGCAAAGTCACCAAAACCAGATTTATTATTACTTGATAAATTAATAATAAATTGTTTAGCTAAAGATATTATTCCTATAATTTGTATAACGAAAAGTGATTTAGATTTAAAATTAGCTAAAGAATTAAAAGATGTTTACTCAAATATCGGATTTACTGTTGTTTTACTTTCTACAGAACAACAGGATGAATTAGAAAAGTTAGAAAAATTATTGAAAAATAAAACTGTTTTTTTAGCTGGTTTATCTGGAGTTGGAAAATCCACTCTATCAAATCGTTTATGTTCATATCAAATGGAGACTGGTGAAATAAGTAAAAAGTTAAAAAGAGGAAAGCACACCACTAGACATGTTGAATTAATTGAGATGGTTAATGGAGGTTTCCTTGTTGATACTCCTGGTTTTTCAACACTTGAAATACTTAATGAGATTGATGAGAGAGATTTAAAAAACTTTTATCCCGAATTTACTAATGGGGAGTGTCAATTTAATAATTGTAATCATATAAATGAACCCAATTGCGAAATTAGGAATAAAGTTAAAAATAAAGAGTTAAATATGGGTAGATATTTAAGATATAAACAATTATTTAAAGATCTTTCTGAAAGGAAAAGATATTGAAAAGAGTTGCTATAGTTTTTGGGAATGGGACTTATGAACAAAATCAGTTTTATTTAGATATTTTAAAGAAATATCCTAAAGCTTTTATTGTGGCTTCAGATGGAGGTTATAATTACCTTAAGAAACAAAATATAAAACCAGATTTAATAATTGGTGACTTAGATTCAATAAAAGAAGAACCTACTAATCTTAAAGTATTAAAATATCCAATTGAAAAGGATGAAACAGATACTGAATTAGTTTTAAAATATCTCACTAATAGGAATTATAAAATTATATTTTTAGTTGGAATGTTAAGTTTGGATAGAATTGATCATTCCTTATCTAATTTATTATTACTTGAAAAATATTCAAAAGAAGGAATCAGAGTAATTTTAGCCAATAGTAATAATCAAATATTTTGTGTTACTGGTCCTAAAGATATTAAATTATCATTGAAAAAAGGAACGACTATTTCATTAATACCAATTAGTAAAGAAATTGAAGATGTTACTTTGAAAGGATTTAAATATCCACTTAAAAATGCAAAATTAAGTCATGATACTCCTGGTTTAACTATTAGTAATATCGTGACTGAGAAAAAACAATTTATCTCATTTCAAAAGGGTGTCATGTTACTAGATATTATAAAATAAAAAAGTCCTTAGAATTTCACTAAGAACTTTTTAATTATGCACGTTCAACTTTATTAGATCTTAAACATCTTGTACAAACTTTAACTCTTTTAACTTTACCATTTTCACGAATCTTAACACTCTGTAAATTTGGTTTCCAAGTTCTTTTGGTACGTTTATGAGAGTGAGATACGTTGTTACCTGTTATAGGTCCTTTATTACAAACATAACATTTGTTAGCCATATTTACTCCTTTGTTTTCAAAATTTAATGTCCGAAACAATATTTTAAACGCTTTTGAAAAAAAATTCAATTATTTTCAAAACATTTGTTAAATGAAAATATAAAAATTAAGTGAATATTACTACTTTTACTAATTCATTTAAGAATCCCGTATATATAGATAAATAAACACTATTTTGGGTTAATAAATTATTAGTACGAGTATCAATTGAAAATATAATTTAGAAATATACAGATATAATTTAATTATAATAAGAGTAAAAAATTATTTTTGTTAAAATAATTAAAAGAATGAGTAAACAATTTAAAGAGGGTAGACTATGAAAATTGAAAATGAATTTGGCTTTATTGATATATCAGATAAAGCTATAAAAGATATTGCTGGCTATGCTGTAATGGGATGTTATGGAGTAGTTGGTATGGCTAGGTATCATGGTAGAGAAGAATTTCTAGAATTACTTACAGGTAAACACATTTCAAAAGGTGTTAGTGTCCATTTTGATGAAAATGGAAATGCATTAATTAACGTTTTTGTAGTTTTAGAAGGTGCTATTAAAGTATCCGTTGTAGCAGCTAATATTATTGATGCTATAAAGTATTCTGTTGAAAGACAAACTGGAATTAAGGTAGCTCGTATTGGAGTAAATGTAGTAGGTATAAGGGTCTAAAATGAGTATAGATAAAATAGATGGAAAATTACTAAGAAAGATGTTCGAGTATGGTGCTAAAAATCTTGAACTAAATAAAAAGACCGTCGATGAGTTAAATGTTTTTCCAGTTCCAGATGGTGATACTGGTACAAATATGTCACTTACTTTTACAAATGCAATAAATGAGTTAAACCAACTTGGAAATGACCAAATTTACTCTGTGGGAAAAACTGCATCAAGCGGAGCTTTAATAGGAGCTAGAGGTAATTCTGGCGTTATCCTATCACAATTATTAAGAGGTTTTGCAGCTGGATTACAAGATTTGCAAACTATTGGAAAAGAGGATCTAGTTAATGTTCTTGAATCGGCTTCAAACACTGCTTATAAAGCTGTAATGAAACCAACTGAAGGTACTATTCTTACAGTTGCTCGAATGATGTCTGAATTTGCTAAGGAAAATTTACACCTTTATGAAGACAAGTCTTTAGAAGAATTTTTAAAAGATATTATTGAAGAAGGAAATAAGGCATTACAATCAACTCCAGAATTATTGCCTGTATTAAAAGAAGCAGGTGTTGTTGATTCTGGTGGACAAGGATTAATGTATATTGTAGAAGGTGCTTATAAAGCTTTAACAAATCAGGAACTTGAAAAAGAGATAACTTTAAATTTAAGTGATAGAGAGCGGTTTGTTGATGATTCTAATTTAAGGCCTGAAGATATTACATTCGGTTATTGTACTGAATTTATTATTAGAGATGCTAAGGATGCTAATGAACAAGAACTACAAGAATATCTTAATTCAATAGGAGATAGTACTTTAGTTATTAAAGATGATGATTTAATAAAAGTTCATGTTCATACAGATCATCCTGGAAAAGCATTTGAAAAGGGATTAACTTATGGACCATTAACTCGAATGAAAGTAGATAACATGAGAGAAATGGTAGGTGAGATCCCAGATGCCGAAGTAGTTGAAGAAGAGGAACCATCATTACCTTATGGATTTGTAGCTGTTTCACCTGGACCTGGAATTACAGAAATCTTTAAAGATATGGGAATTAATAGAGTAATAACAGGTGGTCAAACAATGAACCCTTCTACTCACGATTTCTTAGAAGAAATAAATAAAATTAATGCTGAATTCATATATTTATTTCCGAATAACGGAAATATCTTGTTAGCTGCAAATCAGGCTGAAGCGATAACAGAAAAAAATATAAAAGTTATTCCAACTAAGACAATTCCACAATGCATAGCTGCTATGTTAGCATTTGATCCTGAAGATAATGTTGAAACAAATACAGAGCAAATGGAAGAAGCTATGAGTGAAATTATTAGTGCTGAAGTTACATATGCTATACGAGATACTAAGATAAATGGAATGAAGATTAAGAAGAATAATGTAATAGGAATTTCTCAGGGTGAAATTCTTGCTACAGGAAAAAAATTAGATGAAGTAGTTGAGGAATTACTTTCTAAACTTATTAATGATGAAAGTTCATTTATCTCCCTTTATTATGGCGAATCAGTAACAAAAGAAGAAGCATTAGATTTACAAACAAAACTAGCAAATAAATTTAAAGATTGTGACTTTGAAGTAGCTTATGGTGGCCAACCTCTTTATTATTATATAATCTCAGTTGAATAAACATTAGAAACAACCTTGAGGATTCTTCCTTAAGGTTTTCTTTATATTATGAACATTAATGATTCAATAACGACTTTATCAGGTATAGGTGAAAAAAGAGCTCAACAGTTTGAAAAAGAAAATATAACTAAAATTAGCGATCTTTTAAATTTCTCTCCAATTCGCTATGAAGATAGAACAATAATTGGCAATTTAAATAATATTGATTCTGAAATAACGACAAAATTAAAAGTTCTAAATAAAGGTAAAACAAGATTTATTAGAAAAAATTACAATATATTTATTCTACCAGTAGTTGATGAAAATAATATTAAAGGAGAAGTAGTTTTTTTTAATCAACCATATTTGATTAATAAATTTAAAAAAGATGAAGAATATTTTTTCTTTGGAAAAATTGTTAAACGGAAAAATACTCCGCAAATTTTCTCACCAAAATTTGCTTTAAGTTCAAATCGAGATTTTCTTTCAATAAAACCTATTTATAAAAAAATAGAAAAAATACCAAATACATTAGTCCCTAAGTTAATTAGTGAAGTTCTAAATAATATTAAAATAAAAGACTACATACCTGAAAAGTATCTCAATAAATATAATTTATTAGATTTAAAAGAGACTTATCGTTCTTTACATTTTCCCAAAAATCAACACGAAATTAAAGAAGCTGTAAGAAGAATTAAATTTAACGAAGGTCTAAAAATAAATACTGGAATTTTTTCAAAAGAAGTAAATAAACAAGTTACAGATTTAGTAATAACAAATTTTCAAATAATTGAACCTTTTATTAAAAAACTTCCATTTAAACTAACAGATGCACAACAGAATGTTTTAAGAGAGATATTCAGAGATTTAGAAAATGGTTTTTTAATGAATAGATTACTTCAAGGAGATGTTGGAAGTGGCAAAACAATTATAGCTGTAATTTGTTCCTATCTTTTTTATTTTAATGGACTGCAAGTAGCATATATGGCTCCAACTGAAATTCTAGCAAAACAACACTATGAATCTTTTAAGGAGTATTTTAAAGACTATAATATTAACATCAAACTTTTGGTTGGATCTATAAATAATAAAGAAGCTCAGAAAATTAGAGACGAAATAAAATCTGGAAAGGTTGATATTGTAATTGGAACTCATGCTCTTTTTCAGGATTCAACTGATTTTTACAATTTAGGTTTAGTAATAACAGATGAACAGCACCGATTTGGTGTAAAACAAAGAGGACAATTAGAAAATAAGGGGAAAGCTCATACATTAGTTATGACTGCTACACCAATTCCAAGAACATTAGCTTTAACTCTTTATGGGGATTTAGATTTATCAATAATTGATCAATTACCTCAAGGAAGGAAAAAAGTAAAAACTTCATTTCACACTCTAAAAAAGTTAAATAAAATTATGGAGTTTACTGTTAAGGAAATTGAAGAGGGTCATCAGGCTTTTATAGTTTGTCCCTATATAGAAGAATCTAATGAAAATAATGAAGTTATTTCAGTAGAGAAAGCTTATAAAAATATAAGTAAAAAATATGGTAAAAAAATTAGAATAGAAAAACTTCACTCTCATTTAACAACTGATGAAAAAGAAGAGATAATAAACCATTTTAATAATGGAGAAATTGATTTATTAATTGCAACTTCAATTATTGAAGTTGGTATTAATGTTCCTAATGTTTCCGTTATAATTATACTTAGTGCTGATCGTTTTGGATTATCTCAACTTCATCAATTAAGAGGGAGAACAGGTAGATCTAATTTACAGTCTTATTGTTTTTTAGTCTCAAATAATAAGAGTGAGGAAACTATTGAAAGAATGAGAACAATTGTAAATTGTCATGATGGTCAAAAAATTGCTGAAGTTGATTTAAAAATGAGAGGACCGGGTGAATATTTTGGTTATCATCAACATGGATTTACTGGACTACAATATATTAATCCAGTAATTGATGAAAAACTTTTTATTCAAACGAAAGAAGTTGCACTTGAAATTTATAATTCAACTTCTGCTGATGATATGATCTGTAAAGATTATTTAATTAAAGAATTTAATCAAAATTTAGAATATATAACATTAGATTGATGAGAATTATTGCAGGTGAGAAAAAAGGAACAACTCTGAGTAGAATTAATGGTGACTGGATTCGTCCGACAAGCGATAAGATTCGAGGCGCTCTCTTTTCTACTCTTTTTAGTTATTTTCCAAAAATAGAAGGGTTTATTGATTGTTTTTCGGGGAGTGGAGCAGTCGCAATAGAAGCTGTCAGTCGAGGTGTTAAAGATGTTTATCTCTTTGATAAATCTTCAAAGAGTGCGAGAATTATTAGAGAAAATCTAAAAAAGACTAATTATAAAAATAAAGTTCATTTTTATCCTTATTCTATTCAAAAAGGTTTAGGTATTTTACATAAAGAAGGTATTAAGGCAGAAGTCTTTTTTATGGATCCTCCGTATAAAGATATTAATCAGATTAAAGACTTACTTGAAAGTATTAAAAAATATGAAATCTTAAAGTTTGGAGGAATTATAGTAATAGAACATGATAAAAAAGATGAAATCCATAATTTAATTTCAGACTATAAAGTTTTAAAAGAAAAAGCTTATGGTAATACAGTCTTAACATATTTAGAAAGATGAAAAAGGTAGTTATTCCAGGATCATTTGATCCAATTACTTTAGGACACCTTAATATAATAGAAAGAACCTCAGAAATATTTGACGAAGTTACTATATTAATTATGAAGAATATAAATAAAAGTGGTTTTTTCAATTATGAATTTAGGAAAGAATTAATTCAGAAATCTGTAAGTCATTTAAAAAATATTAAAATAGATATTAGTGAAGAATTATTAACAAAGTATATGTCTGATCATAATATTTCGACAATTGTAAAAGGTTTAAGAGACGTTAAAGATTTCGACTATGAATTTGAAATGGCTAATATAAATAAGATGTTGGATCCTAGTATAGATACTTTATTTTTATTAACAGATCCAAAATATTCAATGATTAGCTCTACAGATGTTCGAGAATTACTACGTTATAATGCACCTTTAAGAAATTTCGTTCCAAGTGTTATTATTGAAAGTTTAGAAAAATATGAATATAAATCAGAAAAAAATAATTGATTTAATCGAAGAACTTGAAGAAATGGTTGAAACTGGGAATACTCTACCATTTTCTTCTAAAGCTTTAATATCGCCTGAAGATGCTTTAGATATTATTGATGAATTAAAACGGGAGTTACCTGCTGAAATTGATCAAGCTCAGAAGATAGTCAATGATAAAGAAAGAATTTTAAAAGAAGCTAATGAAGAAGCCGATAAAATACGAGAAAAGGCTCAACAACAGGTAAATTCAATGATTAATGAAAGTGAGATTACCCATTTAGCAACTAAAGAAGCCGAAAGCATTGTTGAAAATGCTCAAAACTCTGCTAAAGAAATAAGAGTTGGGACTCAACAGTATGCTACAAATATCTTAGAGAACTTACTTAATACAATAAATTCTCTAGCAGAAAAAGTAGATCTTAATAAAAAGGAAATTGAAAAAATTCGTTAGAAAAATTAGTGTTGTCTATAGTACTTAAACTATAGACAACTTCATTGTTTATATTAGTGGATTTTAATTATAGTCAATTCAGAAGTTATGTTAGTTCTACTATTAATAATATTTACTACTAAAAAGATTATTATCATTAAATCTGATCACAGATGTAAATCATCAATATTTGCCTTTAAAGTGTAAACGTTTACACTTTAAAGGCAAATATTGCTTAATTATTTGACATCTAGGTCATAATAGTGAATATTGATAAAAGTTGACTAAACTTCTAATTTAATAATTAGTTCAAATATTAAACATAACTTGAAAACTTAAAAGTAAAATTAAAGCCTATAATTCTATTACTAAAATCTAAAAACAAAATCAGCATTGTCATTATCCCTAACACTGTTTTTAAAAACTATATGATACATGTATAGAACACAGAGACAGTAAAGCGATATGTACACAGCAATTTAAATCTTTGAAGCAATGGCAGATTTTTCCGAAAAAAAGCATGAGAATAAAGACCTTTAGGGTGTCCCACTATCATCCTAAAGGTCATTTTATCTATGGTCATAGAATAGGATGTCCAAGTTTAATAATAAAATTGGACTATATAGGTATAGGAATAAGTAAATATTTAAAGCAAAAGATACGAACTTAGTAGATGAGGCTTTACAAACTTTACTTAAACCTTTAAATTACTGTCTTTATTGTTTAACACTTAATCGTTTATAATACTTAAGTGAATGCTAAATTGTTAAAGCTTTAAAAGCTTCCAGTCGACTGGGTTGAATACAAATGAACCGAAGTTCAAAACCGTAAGGG
>CANQOZ010000008.1 GCA_947625585.1 uncultured Eubacteriaceae bacterium | reverse complement strand
TTTATTAGTTACCCAGTAAAATTTTAAAGTAACAAAATTAAATATTTTTTAGCCTAACTGAAATGATTAGAAATATTAAATTTTAAATAGACAGAATACATTCAGCATTTATTTCAGATATCCCAAAAAAACGGTTAAAGTGTAAACGTTTACACTTTTAAAGATTTTCCAAATATCTCTTTTCAAATTTGAAAATCGTGGTATAATTGTCATTCGTAATCATTTTAAACTTCTTTAAATTTTTCATTTTTTTAAATTCTTTCGACCTATAGCTTCGGGCTATAGGTTTTTTTAATAAAAAAGCTCCCGAAGGAGCTTATGTTAATCATCTAAACGACTAAGAGCTTTTAGTCTCAAATATTCTTCATCTAAATCTGGATCAGAAAGAGTTTCCATTAGATATTCTGAGAATTCTGAACCTGTAGCTCCATCTTTTCTACCAGTTATTTCTAGTTTCTTTTCATAATTACTGCAAATTTCAAGAGCTTTCTGAAGACGTTTAGCTTCATTTGAATATCCGATATGATCTAAAAGCATACCAGCTGCCCTAATTATTGATGATGGATCTGCATATTTAGCACGACCTTCTTCAACCATTCTAGGAGCTGAACCATGTATTGCTTCAAACATTGAATAACGTTTTCCCATATTTATTGAGCCAGCAGTACCAACTCCACCCTGCATTTCAGCAGCTTCATCCGTTAAAATATCTCCATATAGATTAGGTAGAACCATTACTTGGAATTGTTCTCTTCTTTTTGGATCAATTAACTTAGCTGTCATAATATCGATATACCAGTCATCCATTTCAATATCAGGGTATTCTTTTGCAATTTCTTTAGCTTTTTCAAGAAATTTGCCATCTGTTGTTTTAATTACATTCGCTTTTGTTACAACAGTAACCTTCTTTTTACCTGTTTTTTTAGCATGATCAAAAGCTGCACGAATAATCCTATCACTACCAGGTTCTGTTGTAATTGTAAAGTCAACAGCCATATCATCATTAACGTTTATGCCATTAGAACCAACGGCATATCCACCTTCAGTGTTTTCTCTGAAGAAGGTCCAATCAATGTTTTCTTCTGGAATTGTTACTGGACGGACATTAGCAAATAAATCAAGGGCTTTACGCATAGCTACATTAGCACTTTCAATATTAGGCCACTTATCCCCTTCTCTAGGCGTTGTAGTTGGTCCTTTTAAGATAACATCACATTGTTTTAATTCTTCTAAAACATCATCTGGAATCGCTTTTTTATTTTTAGCTCTATTCTCAATAGTAAGTCCATCAATTTCTTTAAATACAATTCTTCCTTTATCAATATCCTCTTTTAAAAGGAATTCGAGAACCTTTTGAGCTTCTTTAGTGATATATGGACCAATTCCATCTCCACCAACTATTCCAATAACAATTTCATCTTTATTATTAAAATCAACGAAATCTGCTTCTTCATTTAATTGATCAACTCTATTTAGTTGAACTTCAAGTAATTCACCAAATTTTTCTTTTGCTTGTTCTATTTCTTTTTTATGATCACTCATTATTTTTCTCAATAAAAAAGGAGGCTTAATCTACCTCCATGGTTTTGTTCTATTAATTTTTCCTGTTATTGTCCAATATGGATGCTTCAATAAAGATGTAAATAAATCTTTTACTGCAATTGATGTATCAACTCCGTTAACAATCCAACTTTCCTTGAATTTTGGCCGGTCAGGTGTTAACGGAAACATGTGTTTTTCAATAATATCAACTTCAAGTTCATTAATTCGAAAAAATCTCTGAGCATTATCTTTAGCTGTTTGTGGGTGAGTATACCCTTGCATTACTTTTATTTTTTTTAATCCCTTTTGATTCCTTCTTAATTCACGACGAGTTTCCAAAGGAATATCAAAGAAAAAGTCATGGAGTAAAGCCCCTCTAGCGACCGCTTTAACATCTAAATTTAATTTTTTTGCAAAAACAAAGGAGTCATACGCTACAGTTATAGAATGATCTGAACGTTTTATTCCATGGTGACTACAATGCTGTAATGATTTAAAAAACGGATGAACTAGAATATCTTGAACATATTCCTCAAATTCTTTTCCGTACTTTCTTTCATGAACTATTGTTGTTATCATCTTAATCTAAATCAAGCTCATTTAAAGCATCTCTTAAAGCAACAACTTCATCAACTGTTAATGTAATTCCTTTACGACACCGTTCATGATCTTTATTCCAATCACGAATGTCATATTTAGGTTCACGTTGATTCCAGCTCACAAGATTTAACTCTTTTTGCCAGCCATTGTTACCTTCTGACAGGACATCAATTTCTTCAGTAATATCGAATTCAAATGCCATAATTAATCTCGGATTATTTCTTCAAACTTATTATTTCCCATAAGTTCTTCTAAATCCGAACAACCTCCTATTAACTCATCTCCAATGAATACATAAGGAACTGTATGTTGACCATATTGTTTAGTCAATTCTTCCTTTTTCTCAGGAGTTCCTTCAATATCATATTCAGTGAATTCATAACCGTTATCATTTAATAACTTCTTTGCTCTTCTGCAAAATGGGCAAGAATGCCATGTGTATAGAGTTATATCTTTCATAATCTATCTTTCTTTTTAGTTTTTTATGATTTTATATTACACCATCCCTAATTGTAAATTATAAATTTACGAATAAAATAAAAGGTAGGCAACGTTTATTATAATTCAAAAAAAGAAATTGAGGAACAAATGGGTAAAGTTACTGAAATTAATCATCCAATAGTCAAGCATAAACTGACTCAATTAAGAAATAAAGAAACAAAGACAAAAAATTTTAAAGATATTGTTAAAGAATTATCAACGATTTTAGCTTATGAAGTAACGAGAGATTTACCAACTGAAGAAATTGAAATTGAAACACCTTTAACAAAAACAAAACAACCCGTTTTAAAAAATAAGAATATGGTAGTAGTACCAATTTTAAGAGCTGGATTAGGTATGGTTGAAGGATTTACCGATTTATTACCAAATTTAAAAATTGGACATATAGGAATATATCGTGATCCAGAGACAAAAGAAGCTATAGAATATTTTAAAAAGCTTCCTGATAATTTAAATGAAAGTGAAGTGATAGTTGTTGATCCAATGTTAGCAACAGGTGGTTCTGCTATAGCAGCTATTGACATTTTGAAAGAAAATACAAGTAAACCTATTAAACTAGTTAATATTGTTGCTTGTCCTGAAGGAATTGAAGCTATTCAAGAAGCTCATCCCGATGTTGATATTGTGACTGCAGTTATAGATGAAAAATTAGATGAAAATAAATATATTTTACCTGGTCTTGGCGATGCTGGTGATAGAATATTTGGAACTAATTAAAAAAGCTCGAAAGAGCTTTTTTAATATTCCTTTAAAATTGAATCTATTATTTCAATTCCTTGATCAATCTCTTCTTGATTAATTATTAATGGAGGAACAAAACGAATTGTGTTATTTGCTGCGGAAAGCAATAATAATCCTTTTTCTAAAGCTTTATCAATTACTTCTGCAACAGGAATACTTAATTCAGTCCCTAATATTAATCCTGTTCCTCTAACTTCTTTAATTAAATTAGGATATTTTTCCTGAAGCTTTAAAAGTTGTTCCTTAAAATATTTTCCATTTTTATTAATATTTTCTTGAAATTCTTTGTTACTTAGAGTTGAAACAACATAATTCACTATTGAACAAGCTAGAGGATTTCCACCATAAGTTGTACCATGTGTTCCCGCAGTTAAAACATCACCTATTTCTTTTTTTGCTAAACAAGCTCCAACTGGAAAACCAGAACCAATTCCTTTAGCTAATGTTAATATATCCGGTTTTATTCCATAAAGCTGACTTGCTAAAAATTTTCCAGCTCTAGCAGCTCCACATTGAACTTCATCAAATATTAGAAGAGTATTCGTTTCTTCACATAATCTTTGAACTTTTTCTAAATACTCCTTTTCCGCTGGATATATTCCACCTTCCCCTTTAATAGGTTCTAAAATTATAGCAGCAACATCTTTACCATCACCAAGAATTTCTTTTAAGCTATTAATATTATTGAACTCAGCATATTCAACATCTGGAAGCATTGGACCAAAATTCTCATGATATTTTGGGGTTCCAGTTATGGTTACAGTTGCAATAGTTCTTCCGTGGAAAGAGCCATGCATTGAAATTATTTTTGTAGCATTTTTATTTTTATTTAAGACTTGATAACGCCTTGCTAACTTAAGAGCACATTCATTAGCTTCAGCACCACTATTGACGAAAAACACTTCATCTAAACCAGTCAATTCAGCAAGTTTTTCAGCTGCTTTAATAACTGGATCATGATAATAAAGATTAGAAATATGTTGAAGTTTTTTAGCTTGATTATTTAAAGTTTCAATAAATCCTTTATCATTATAACCAAGTGAATTTACTGCAATTCCGGCTACAAAGTCTAAATATTTATTTCCTTCATTATCATATAGGTATACTCCGTCTCCATGATCGATAATAATTGGAAAACGGTTATAGGTTGGCATTAAATGCTCATTTTCTTTATCGAAATTTTTATTATTCATAATATTAATATTTATAATGATCTTGAACGTAACGATTCAATTTTTCATACGGTTTTGAACTATATATTAATGTTCCACAACCTGCTGTAGTAAATAATTCTAATAGTAAACTATGTAAAATCTTACCATCTAAAATATGAACTGATTGAACACCATTATCGATAGCATCAACAGAGTTTTGGACTTTTGGAATCATTCCGCCACTTATTACACCTTTTTCAATTAATTCAGGAACACTAGAACTATCCAGTCTCCGAATAACTGTTTCAGGATCATCTGGATCATAATAAACACCATCAGTATCAGTTAAGTAAATCAGTTTTTCCGCTTTTAATGCTTTAGCTATAGCATAAGCAGCGTGATCGGCATTGATATTATAAGATTGACCATTTTCATCAAAACCTATTGGAGCAATAACAGGAGTATATCCTCCATTTTCTAACGTTTCCAAAAGGCTTGGATTTACTTCTTCAATCTCACCAACAAAACCAATATCTAAATCATTAATGTATTTTTTCTTAACTTTTAAAGTGGCTCCATCTTTACCACAAATACCAACTGCGTTGATATCTCTATTTTGAAGTAATTGGACTATTTCTTTATTAATATTTCCAGCTAGAACCATTTCCGCAACATCCATTACTTCATCTGTTGTAATACGATGTCCATCAACGAATTCAGTGGTTATTTCCATTTCATCTAACATTTTGGTGATATCTTTACCTCCACCATGAACTATAATTGGTCGTAATCCAACTATTTTCATAAGAGCTATATCATCCATAATTGTTTGTTTTATATCTTCATCATACATAAAACTGCCGCCGTATTTAATTACAACAGTTTTATTAGAAAATTGCTGAATAAAAGGTAGAGCTTCGACTAACGTATCCGCTTTTTGAATAAATTCCAGCATACTTTCAGGAGTATGAATTGATTTTCGTAATTTTTCTTTCATTATGACCTATATTCACCGTTTATTTTGACATATTCATAAGATAAGTCACATCCCCAAGCGGTTGCATTACTATTTCCTAAGTTACACTCCGCTTTTATTACAATATCATTATCTTCGAATATCTTATCAAGTTTTTCTTGATTACTTTCTAATGGTTGTCCATTTTCAAAAATAGGAATTCCATTTATTTTAATTAGAGCTCTCTCAGGATCAAAAACTGCATCAGCAGACCCTAAAGCTGATACAATCCTTCCCCAATTGGCATCTCCACCAAAGATTGCTGTTTTAACTAAATTACTTTCAACAACATTTCTAGCAAGTTTTCTAGCATCGTCTTTATTTAAGGCTCCATAAACTTCTGTTGTAATTACTTTGGAAGCCCCTTCTCCATCGCCAATAATTTGTTTTGCTAAGCTCTCTTCTATTTTATAAAGAGCCTCGTAAAATAATTTACCTGCTTCACTATCTAGGCTATCAATTTCTACATTATCAGCTAAACCATTGGCTAAAACTATAGCAGTATCATTCGTAGACATATCGCCATCAACTGAAATCATATTAAAAGTATCAAGCGTTATTTTATTTAGAGCTTCTTGTAAAACAGATTGTTTTATTTTACAGTCGGTTGTTGTAAAAGCAAGCATTGTAGCCATATTAGGACGAATCATTCCTGAACCTTTAGCCATTGCACCTATTCGAACCTTTTTACCACTGATTTCTATTTCAGTTGAAACAACTTTATTCTTAGTATCAGTTGTTAAAATGGCTCCTGAAGATTTAATCCCATCTGAAATATCATCTTTTATGTCTTTAACTAAAACTTCGACTCCCTTTTCGATTTTGTCCATATTTAATTGAAGACCAATAACTCCAGTTGAACAGACAAGTACTTCATTTGGTTTTAGTCCTAATCCATTAGAAACTAGTTCTGAGGTTAATCTTGCATTATCATAACCTAACTCACCTGTACAAGCATTTGCACTTTTTACATTTACGATGATCGCTTGTTTTTTAGAAAAATCGCTCGTTATTTCAGAATCCCATATGATTGGTGCTGCCTTTACTTGATTTTGTGTAAAGACACAGGCACATTCAGCAGGAACTTTAGAATATATTAAACTAATATCATCTCTATCTTTTAAAAGTCCACAATTTGTTGAACTTACTAGAAAACCTTTTGGATAATCTACTCCGTTTTTTATTAATTTCATAATTTTAAATTAAAGAATCCGGTACCATATTTAGTCCTTCCGATTCATTAAAACCGAAGACAACATTCATATTCTGTACTGCTTGGCCAGCAGCACCTTTCATTAAATTATCACTGGCACCTAAAACAATTAGTCTATTTGTTCTTGGATCAATTTTCAAACTAATATCTAAATAATTTGAGCCTTTTACAAATTTTGTCTGTGCATCAATTCCATCTAGAATACGGATAAATTTTTCATTATTATAAAAATTCTTATAATCTTTAATTATCTGTTCTATCTTAATGTCTTTATTTAAATTAATGTAAGCTGTTATTAAGATACCTCTTTCCATTGGAACTAAATGAGGTGTGAAATTTATTGTAACTTCTTGGCCAGCTAGTTCACTTAGTTCTTGTTCAATCTCAGGAGTGTGCCTATGATTTGTAATTCCATAAGCCTTATAATTTTCATCAACTTCGCAATAGAGATTGTCAACTTTTAAACCTCTTCCAGCTCCAGTTACTCCTGATGCTGCATCTATGATAATGGAACTCAGATCAATATAGTCCTTTTTCATTAAAGGAGCTAATGAAAGGATAGATGTTGTGGTATAACAACCAGGATTAGCTATTAAACGTTTATTTTTAATTTTATTCCGTTTTAATTCAACAAGCCCATATACGGCAGTTTTTAAGAGCTCTTTGTTATAGTGTTTTAATTTATACCACTCTTCATACTTTTCTGGATTTACTAATCTAAAATCAGCACCTAAATCGATAATAACACTTCTATTTAATATTTCTTGATTTATTTCTTTATTTAATATCCCATTTGGTAGTGCAACAAAGATTACATCTGAATCTTTTGAAAAACCTTCTAAATCAGGTTCTTCTAAAGTGATATCACAAATATCCATAAACATTGGATATATTTTTGACAGTTTATCTCCTGCATAACTTTTGGAACCTAAATGAGATAGTTTTACATTTTGATGTCTTAATAGTAAACGAACTAGTTCAACACCAGCATAACCTGTTGCACCAATTATGGAAGCTTTAATAGGCATAATACCTCCGACTGAATAAATATTCATTATTTTGAATATTTTAAATAAATAATAAGCTAATTATAGCATATAGTTGAGAAAATATTCATAAAATTCATTTTTTCTAAATATTTATTCATTTTTATCTTGTAAACTATATCTGAGTCATTTAAAATATAACACATCTATTTTAGGAGGAAAAATTGGAAAATCAAAAAAAGGAAAAAGTTATTTTAGCCTATTCCGGTGGCTTAGACACTACTACTATTATTCCATGGCTAAAAGAAAAATATAATAATCCTGAAGTAATTTGTGCTTGTATTGATGTTGGTCAAGGAAAAGAAACAGAAGGACTAGAGGAAAGAGCACTCGAATCAGGAGCAAGTAAACTCTATATAGTTGATGTTGTAGACGAATTTGTAGAAGATTACGTTTATCCAGCTCTTAAAGCTGGTGCTATTTATGAAAAGAAATATTTACTTGGCACTTCCCTAGCAAGACCATTAATCGCTAAGAAGTTAGTTGAAATTGCTCATAAAGAAGGAGCTAAATATATTTGTCATGGAGCAACAGGTAAAGGTAACGACCAAGTTCGTTTTGAATTAGGAATTGGAGCTCTAGACCCAAGTATTCAAATAATTGCTCCGTGGAGGGAATGGGATTTACAGAGTCGTGAAGATTGTATGGAGTATTGTATTATTCACGATATTAAAGTCCCAATGTCGCATGAACAAAGTTATTCTAGAGATCGGAACCTATTACATATAAGTCATGAAGGTTTGGAATTAGAAGATCCAACACAAAAACCAAATTATGAAAACTTATTAAAGTTAACTAATACTTTAGAAAATGCACCGGATGAACCAGAAATCATAGAAATAGATTTTGAAAAAGGAGTTCCGGTTGCTGTTAATGGTCAAAAAATGTCTCCAAAGGAAATTCTAAGTTTTTGTAATGAAATTGGTGGTAAGCATGGTATTGGAATCGTAGATTTAATTGAAAATCGTGTTGTTGGTATGAAATCAAGAGGAATCTATGAGACTCCTGGTGGTACTATCCTTTGGAAAGCTCACGATGAATTAGAACATATGTGTTTAGATCGTGAAACCTTTGCTTTTAAAAATCAATCCAGTGTTAAATTTGCTGAGCTTGTATATAACGGAATGTGGTTTACTCCATTAAGAGAAGCTCTATCAGCTTTTGTAGATGAAACTCAGAAAACAGTTACAGGTAAAGTAAAATTACAGCTTTACAAAGGTAATATGACTGTAATGTATATTGATTCACCATATTCACTTTATAATTCCGAAATTGCAAGCTTCACTACTGGTGATTTATATGATCATCATGATGCTGAAGGATTTATTAAACTATTTGGTTTACCACTAAAAGTTCGTGGTTTAATGAAAATGGAACATGAAAACGAATAAACTTTGGGGTGGTCGTTTTGATAAAGAAACGGATAAGTTAACAGATGAGTTTAACGCCTCAATCTCATTTGATAAAAATTTCTACAGGGAAGATATTACTGGTTCTATAGCCCATGCAAAAATGCTCGGTAAACAGGGAATCTTGACCAAAAATGAAACAGAACAAATTGTTAATGGACTTGAAACTATTTTAAATGGTTTAGAAGAAGGGAAATTTAAATTAAATGAAGAATTAGAAGATATTCATATGAATATTGAAGCTCTTCTGACAAATTTAATTGGAGATGCCGGAAAAAAGCTTCACACAGGCCGTTCAAGAAACGATCAGGTTGCTACCGATTTTAGGTTATATATAGCTCATTGTGTTGAAGATGTTCAAACTGAACTTTATTCTTTATTAAAACTTCTATTAAAACTGGCCAAGGAAAATTTAGAAACCCTAATGCCCGGTTATACCCATTTACAGATAGCACAGCCAATAACTTATGCTCATTACCTATTATGCTATTTTCAAATGTTTTATAGAGACTATAAACAATTTGAAATTGTTAAAAATCAAAGTTTATCTGAATTACCTCTAGGAGCAGGTGCATTAGCTGGGACTACTTATAATCTTGATCGTGAATACGTGGCCGAACTGTTAGATTTTGCTGGAGTTAAAAAAAATTCAATTGATGCTGTTTCTGATAGGGATTTTGCTTTAAATTTCCTTCAAGCTTCCAGCTTAGTTATGATGCATTTATCCCGTTTCTGTGAAGAAATAATTCTTTATAACAGTTCTGAATTTAACTTTTATACTCTTGATGATGCTTATACAACTGGCTCTTCAATAATGCCACAAAAAAAGAATCCAGATTTAGCTGAACTAATTAGAGGAAAAACTGGTAGGGTTTATGGTAATCTCATCTCATTATTTACCACAATGAAAGGATTACCTCTTGCTTACAATAAAGATATGCAAGAAGATAAGGAGCCAATAATTGACTCTTTTGAAACAGTTGTAACTAGCTTAAAGGTACTCTATAAAATGTTAGAAACCTTAAAGATAAACAAATCTGAAATGCTCAACAAAATGAAAAACGGATTTATTAATGCAACTGATCTTGCTGATTATCTCGTTAAAAAGGGAGAGCCTTTTAGAAACAGTCATTCAATTATTGGTAATATTGTCCTATATTGTGAAAAAAATAATAAAAGACTTGATGAACTCACACTAGAAGAATTAAATGAATTCTCTGATAAATTTAGTACAGATGTTTATAATGAGATTGATTTAGAAAAAATTATAAACGAAAGAGAGCTAATAGGAGGTCCAAGTCCTAAAACTAATCGTTTAATTATTGCTAGATTAGACAATTTATTAGATAATTTACATAATAACTAATTAGGAAAAGAATATGAGTAATCAAGTTGACAATGGTAATAAAAAGCCTGAAAAGAAAAAAAGTCATTTGAAAGCTAAAATAATAACCGTTCTAATCCTTATTGTACTTTTAATAGGAATAGGAATTTATATCGGTTTTAGATTTTATAGGGCTTATATTTCATTCTCGTATCGAATGACTCGAAGTATGTTCAGCTTTTCAATATGGGGTATGGTCATAATTGGAGTGATATTAATACTCTTAGTTCTTTATTTAGTTTTCAAACTGAGAAGAAGATAATCAATATGAATAAACAAAGCGCTGCAATCACTTGCTGCGCTTTTATCCTTAAATATTTCCATAATCTATTTTAAACTTAAAACCACGGTAAAAAATTTAAGACTTTTTAAAATGTAATCGTTTATATCTTAAATTATCTTAAGTTTTTTACAAACTTTTCTTAAATTATTTTAAGAATTTTCGTTATAATAGGAAGTCAAAGGAGATGAGATGAAATATTTAAAGATATTTTTTAAATTTCTCTTTATTGAATTAATTCTAGGCTTAGTGATTGTGTTTGCAAAGACTCTATACTATTTATTAAAACAATTAATGCGAGTATCTTGGCTAGCTTTAAAATATAGCTGCATTGGTCTAATAAATACAACTTACTATGTTACTAGAGTTTTAAGTTGGCCATTTCGAAACTGTTTTCCACCAAAAAATATTAATCAAATGAGTGGATTAGAATTCGAACAGTTCTGTTGTAAATGGTTATCTTTAGGTGGATATCGATTTATTCAAAAAACACCTAATTCCTCTGATTATGGAATAGACATCCTAACAGTAAAAGACGATCAGAAAATCGGAGTTCAATGTAAACGCTATAGCGGTAAAGTTGGTGTTGGTGCTATTCAGGAAGTGACAGCTGGATTATCATACTATGAACTTGAACAAGGAATAGTTATAACAAATTCTGATTTTACTCCAAATGCTCGTGAATTAGCTGAAGCAAATAATATCGAATTAATTTGTGGAGAAGACTTAAATAATTCTAAAGCCTGTAAAACATTAATAAAAAGTAAAGGTTCAATGTATGTCAGTACTTTCCTAATGGGATTATTAACTATTATTGGTGTAATATTAATTGTTGAAACGATTATAGTAAATAAAAGTTTACTTCCATTAAGCATTATGTTTTTTGGAATTTGTTTATTAACAATGATTAATGGAATTCTTGAATTAAAAGATCGGAAAAGAAAAGATACCGCAAATTTTCCAGAAAATATCAAGTCAATATGATTTTGGAGTCTCAATCGAGACTCTTTTATTTTAATAATTTCTAATTAATTTTAATTTTATCTTTAATATCGTAATACTATCTATAACAGGAATCTCCTTTACCTTATTCCTATATTCTCCAAATTTTTTATTAGAAGTTTCCAAAACCTCAAATAGTTTTTTAAATAACCTTTAACATCATAATCAGCATTATTCTCAAGATTAGAGTAATCGAATTATTTTAAAATAAATCACCCCTAACCTATTGTTTCTTCAATTATAAAAAATGATTTTATAATTCATTTGTTTATAGAACATGTAATTTTGTTAATTAATATAAAAACCGGAGTCTTTTAAAAGACTCCGGTTTGTTTTTTTATATTAAAGAAGACCAATTGTCTCTCACTTATTGAACAGCAGCTAATGCTTTTTTAGCTATAGCAATTTTATCAGCTTCTGCTGTAGCTTTAGCATCTTCTCCAGCATCTTTATGAATTCTTTCATAAGCAGCGAGGACACCGATCATTTCATGTAAACGGTCAACTATATTCTGACCATATTTTTCATCAGGATCAGCTTTCTTTGCATCTTGAATAATATATTGACCATAAGCAGTATCGCCAACAGCTTTTTCTAAAGCTTCAATTGTTTTTGTATCAGCCATTTGGGGCCTCCTTATTTAATTTTATATAACATCCCAAACGGGATTGTTAACATATTTGTTAATTATCCAAATCTTGGATAATTTCTTGGAATACTTGGACTGGTTGAGCACCTACAAATCGGTAAACTTCTTGTCCATTTTTAAAGACTACAATTGTTGGAATACTTTCTATTCCATATTCATCTGCTAGTCCTCGACTCTGGTCTATTTCCACTTGATAAAAATTAGCTTCATTTCCAAGTTCTTCAGCTATTTCACAATATTCAGGATAAAAAGCTCTACAATGTGGACACCAGCTAGCAAAAAATTCAACAAATGTAATTCCGTTAGAATCTAAAACTGCTTGATTAAAATCAGCTTTTGTTAGAACAGTCATAATAACCTCAAATAAAATTTATTCTTTCTATTTAATACCCTTTTATAATCATTTAAACATACAATTGGGTAAATTAACTGATATGACAGTTCTCTTTATTTACACATTATTATAACAATTAATTTTAATTGTAAAAACTTATTTTATTAATAGAAATTCCAAAAAAATATAATTGCTTAATTTATAAATATATTATAATAAAAACTAATAAATAATTCAACTCGAAATTGAGATTATCTTAATTTATCTACAGATGTTAATTTCAAATTGTTCAGTACTCCTAAATATTTAAAGTAAAACGCATTATGTCAAGCGCAATATTAAAATTTTACACTTTTGATAATTCTTAATTAAATCTCGTATATATTTAATTATCCGCCTTATTCATTTAAATTAATTTTTCCATTTTTTGGAAGGCCTTTGGAATGCTTCCTGCTTCAATAGTTAAACTTCTATTATCTTTAACTGTTTCTGTTACAAAGATACTTGATAACCAAATTTTATGAGAGAAAATATGTTTAGAAACTCCTTTAAATTCAGAATTTTCGACATCATAAATTTTTTCTAATTCAGATATTCTACTTCCAGATACTCCACTATTATTTAACATAGGAAAACCATACATATTTTCTAGAAGTCCAGTATCCTTCCTTAATTGATATAGAGGTCTATTATTTTTCAGAATAATTAGCACATCATAATTTTCAACTACTTTATCTTTAATAGTAGGAGTATTAGGAATACTAGCAGTACTATTATTTAAAAAAGCTTCGCAATCGCTACTTATAGGACAAATCAAACATCTAGGATTATTTTTTAAACAAATTAATGCACCCAGCTCCATAACAGCTTGGTTAAAGTCACCGGGCGATTCTGTATAATCTAAATGATTTTTAACAATTTCTCTAATTTTATCTTTAGTACTTTTTTTCTTAATATCACTTTCAATATTATAAACTCTCATAAAAACTCTTAAGTTATTACCATCTATTGCAGGTACTTTTTCATTAAAAGCAATACTAGCAATTGCACCGGCAGTATAATCACCTACTCCAGGTAATTTTATTAAGTCTTGATATTTTTCTGGAAACCCGTTATAATTAATTTCTTTAGCAGCCAAGAGTAAATTTTTGCAACGGCGATAGTAGCCTAAACCCTCCCATAATTTATAAACTATTTCTTCAGTTGATTGTGCTAAAGATTCAACTGAAGGAAATTTTTTAATAAAACGTTTATAATAAGGAAGCATAGTATCTATTTGTGTCTGTTGCGACATAATTTCAGAAACAAGTATCTTATAGGGATCTTTATCTTTTCTAAAGATTAAATCTCTTTTATTAGAGTCATACCATTTAAGTAAATTTTTATTAAAGATATTTATATTTTTATTCATTTTAACTCTTGACTATAATTTGTTCATATATTATAATATCTAACGTTGCGTTTCGAGAGGTATCGAAGTGGTCATAACGAGGCGGTCTTGAAAACCGTTTGGGTTCATAGCCCACGTGGGTTCGAATCCCACCCTCTCGGCCATATTTTTATACGGAGAAGTACTCAAGTGGCTCAAGAGGTGCGCCTGCTAAGTGTATAGACCGGTAAAACGGTGCGAGGGTTCAAATCCCTCCTTCTCCGCCATTTTAATATAATTTAGAAATTAACTATAATAGAAATAAAATAATAAAAACTAAGCCGCTTTAAAGCGGTTTTTTTAATATTAAAATTATGAGGCAAAACCACTAAATACGGTTTTGCCTCTTTTTTTATTTAATTAATAACGAAGTTAATAATAGGAGAAATACCATCTGTAACATATGTTATCGTTCCACTATACAATATTGGATCATAAGATAATTGGTTTAGTAATTGGTCAACTTGATCATAATTAGCTAACCTAACTTCTAAACTACCTGAACCATTAGCTTTTATATTATTAAGTAAGTTAATTATTTGGTAATAAGCTCCGGGCTCTGAAAGATCAAATGATAATCCTTCCCTAACGTAATAATTAAAATTGGGTTCATTAAAAGTTGGAATTGTTTCATAAGTTGTATCAATTGTCCTAGTTTGACTCAATTGATCAGTTGATATTCCAAAATATTGATGTGAAATAAAGTTATCGGGTGTATTATTTCCAATAAAACTTGGATCATCCCATGTAACATCAACAAAACCATATTCTCCATCTATTTCAACCAAATTCCAGGCATGTGGACCAACATTAGCTTCTCCACTTACATAAGTAGCAAATATACCAGCTTCATTTAATAAATATTGGTAAGCTTTAGAATAACCTGCACAAACAGATTGTTGACCTTCAACAACAGATAGTAAGTTTTGATTATTTAATGAACTAACATTATATTCTGTATTATTAACTAAATGATCATGAAGTAATTTTGCCACTTCATAATTACTCATTTCAGGTGTTATCATAGCCAAAATACTATTTTTCCAGTTTTCAACTTCTTGCTTTTGTTGGTTAACTGTTTCTGAATCACCTGTATAAGTAATCATTATAGAATCAACTAAGTTATTGTAATTTTTTCTGTAACTAAAATTGTTTACATAAAAATATTCTGGATGATCTTTTAAGATCATATTAGTTATCTTGTTTAACTGTTCTTCAGTAATATTATTACCAGTTAAATAGAAATCGGGATTTAAATTTTCAATTTCATTAGTAATTCTTAAATAGGTTGCCTTTTCTTCGTCTGATAATTGAGAAAAGCCACTATAAGGATTATTAATTATTTGATCTGAATTTTGGAATTCCCGAACATCTTCTTCAGTAATAACATCTTTATTATTGTTATAAATCAGGTAAAAGGTAAAACCACATATAATTATTAAAACAACGAAAAATACTATAGTTAAACCTTTTAAGAATTTCTTCATCTATTTTAATTATTTCTAGATTTTGTACTTTGTGAAATAACAGATATACCTAAATTCTCAATAACCTCTTTTGTTTTTTCTTGGTCTGATGTTTTAATAACTAAAGGTAATTTTTTATTATACTCTTCTAATAACATATAAATATAATTTATATTTATATTATTTTTTGCTAATTCTTGACAGATACTATTAATTAAGCCTATTTGGTCATCTATTAGTATAACTAGGACATCATCTATTCGAGTTAAGTATTTATCTTCTTTTAATAAATACTCTGTTTTGTAAACATCATCAACAATTAATCTGACGATTCCAAAGTCATTACCTTCAGTTAAACTTAATCCAATGATTTTAATATTATTCTCTTTTAATATTTCAGTAACGTCAGCTAAATGTCCTGGACGATTTTGTACAAAAATTGATATTTGTTTAATTGCCATCTTTATTCCTTAAGTCTACTACTCTTTGAGCTTTACCTTCAGTTCTTTTAATCTTCTTAGATTCAACAAGATTTATTTTTGGGTGAATTCCGAGTGTTACATGTAGTTGTTCTCTTACTTTTTTAAGTAAATTTTCAATTGAGTCAGGTGAATCTAATACACTGTTATCTGTTACTTCAACATCAATTGCAATCTTATCAATGTAATTTTCTTTATAGACCGTAATAAGGTAATTTGTACCAATCCCATCAATATTGTATAAGACTTCTTCAATTTGACTTGGGAAAACATTAACACCACTAATAATAAGCATATCGTCAGTTCTACCACTTACTTTAGCCATTCTAGCAGTTGTTCGACCACAACTACACGGCTCATAATCAATACTTGTTATATCTTTAGTACGATATCTAACAACAGGAATTGCTTCTTTTGTTAAAGGTGTTATAACTAATTCTCCTTCTTCTCCAGCAGGTAAGACTTCACCAGTTTCAGGATTTATTACTTCGCATAAAAAATGATCTTCATTGATATGTAAACCTGTTAATTCAGTACATTCGCCTGAAACCCCAGGTCCAACTACTTCACTTAAACCATAGTTTTCTGTAGCAAATAGACCTAAAGATTCATGAAGCTTATCACGCATAGCTTCGGTACTTCCTTCTCCACCAAAACAGCCAACTCGTAATTTTAAATCTGTTAATGGATCAATTCCCATTTCAATAGCTGTTTCAGCTAGTCTTAATCCATAAGAAGGTGTTCCAATTAAAACTGTTGCACCAAAGTCTTTCATCATTTTAATTTGTCTTTGTGTATTTCCACTAGACATTGGAACAACTGCGGCACCAACCTTTTCTAATCCCTGATGCAGTCCAAAAGCTCCTGTAAATAAACCATACCCAAAAGAGATATGTGCGATATCTCTTCTAGTTACACCAGCCATTGTGACTAATCGTGCAATACACTCTTTCCAAGTCTCCATATCTTTTCTGGTATAACCTACAACTGTTGGATTACCAGTTGTACCAGAAGAGGCATGGTAACGGACAATTTCTTCTTTAGGAACAGCAAACATTCCAAAAGGATAGTTTAATCTTAAATCCTCTTTTGATGTAAATGGAAGATATTTTATATCTGCTAATGATTGAATATCTTTTGGCTTAATTCCAATTTCTTTAAATTTTTCTCTATAATAAGGAACCTTTTTATAGATTTTTTTTATTTGTTTTTTTAACCGTTTTAACTGAATTTCTTCAATGTCTTCTCGTGGAAGCGTTTCCTTTAAAGACCAAATCATTTTTTATCCTTTTTAGGTGGTCTCCAACCACTTTTTAATTCTACAATTCTGTTAAATTCTAAATTATCTTTATTAAATAATTTTGGATCAGCATTAAAATATCCGTTTCGAATGAACTGAATTTTTTCATTAGGTAAAGTATTTAGAATCTCTGGTTCAGCATAAGCAGTAACTGTCACTTTTGACTCTGGATTAATATTTTCTATAAAATTATTTGAATCAAAAGTTTCGTCACTAATTAAGTTATCATATAAGTTAACTTTGATTGGTACAGCACTTTCTTCACTAACCCAGTGAATTGTACTCTTAACTTTTCTTTTATTAAAACCTGAACCTGATTTTGTTTCAGGATCATAGGTACAATGAATTTCAACAATATTTCCATCTTCATCTTTTATGACATCAGTACACTTAACAAAATAAGCTCCTCGTAATCGAACTTCATTGCCTGGAAAGAGTCTAAAGTATTTTTTTACAGGTTCTTCCATAAAATCAGAAGCTTCAATATAAAGGTTTTTTGAAAATGGAATTTTATGTTTTCCCATCTCAGGATTATCCATGTTTGTTTCAATTTCTAACTCTTCAACCTGATCATCTGGATAATTTGTGATTACAACTTTTATTGGATTAAGAACTACATTAAGACGTTTAGCTTTATTCTTTAAATCATTTCTAACAAAATGTTCTAACATTTTGTAATCAACTTTAGAATTAGATTTTGAAATACCTATTTCTTCACTAAAATCTTGAAGTGCTTCTGGTGTATATCCACGTCTTCTTAAACCAGAAATAGTAACTAATCTAGGATCATCCCAACCATCTACAATCCCCTCATCGACTAATTGTTTTATATAACGTTTACCAACAATAGAATCTGTTAGTTCTAGTCTGGCAAATTCAATTTGAACTGGAGGCTTCTCTTTAAAATCATCAATATTATTTAAAACCCAGTCATATATTGGGCGATGATCCTCAAATTCAAGAGTACATAACGAATGTGTTACCCCTTCAATAGCATCTTCGAGTGGATGGGCATAATCATACATTGGAAATACATGATATTCTTTATTTAGGTGCTCGTTTTTACCATTTAAGATTCTAAAAATGACAGGGTCCCTTAAGTTCATATTAGGACTTGCCATATCAATTTTAGCTCTGAGTACCTTTTCTCCAGGTTGAAACTCGCCATCTACCATTCTGTTAAATAAATCAAGATTTTCTTCAATACTTCTATTTCTATATGGACTATCTTTACCTGGACTAAATAAATCACCTCGATTTTGTTTTATTTCTTCACCTGTTTGATCATCTACATATGCTAGTCCTTTATTTATTAATTCTCTAGCATAATCAATCATTTGATCAAAATAGTTTGATCCAAAATAAGGTTCGTCGAATTCGAGACCTAACCATTTAAGGTCGTCAATAATAGAATCAATATACTGTTGTTCTTCCTTACTTGGATTGGTGTCATCAAAGCGTAGATGAAAATCACCGCCATAGCGTTTAGCGATATTGTAATTTAATAAAGCCGCTTTAACATGACCAATATGGAGAAATCCATTTGGTTCAGGTGGAAATCTGGTAATTATTTCTTCTTCTGAATATTTATTTGAGTTAATATCATCTTCAATTTTATGAATAATAAAATTTGAACTATTTGTATCCATTTAAAATTCCAATTTTGGTAAATTCTTAAAAATAGTATCTAAATCTATAATTATAATCAAGTGTTTATTTTATTCAAAAAGGAGAAAAAATTAAGCTACTAAAGTAGTTAACCACTTTAGTAGCTTAAATAATTGTCATTTAAAAGAAAACTAACGGATTTGTCCAATTGCCATTAGCAACTACACCTAAGTGAAGGTGATTAGCGTTAGCTTGTCCTGTCATGCCGACGAAACCAATTACTTGACCTCTATCTACATGAGCTCCAACTGAGGTGTTTATTTGACTCATATGAGCATAATAAACTTTTTCACCTGAGTCGTTTTGAACTACTGCACAGATCCCATATCCATAATACCAACCTGCTACCTGAACTGTTCCACCTTTACTTGCTTTAATAGGTGTTCCAGCTGGGGCAAGAATATCGATCCCTAAATGATTTTCGCCTGGTCTCCAACCGAATCCGGAAGAGATTCTATCTGGACCATAACCATCTAGCGGCCAATACCATGTTGGAGGTTCTAATTGTAGGAAAGCGTTGTCTGTTGAACCAGGAGCTTGTGAACCTCTAGGAAGCATCAAAACATGGAATGCTTCGACTTGTTTATTTCCATTAACGGTTCCAGCCATTTCACCATTTTTAGCCCATCCTAACCAACCATAATCCTGAACATAGACTTGATAATACAGATCATATAATCCAGCATCGTCACCACCAAGATTCATAACGAGTGCTTCAATATGTTTACCTTGACCTGTAACTCCTGCTGGGGTTCCGTTTGATTGAGGATCTTGCCAACCAATATCACTTACATAGGCTTGATATTGAACGTTTGTGTTTGATCCGTCATCGATATGTACAGAAAATGCTTCAATTGGTGTACATGCACCAGTTGATCCAGACATTTCACCATTTCCGGTTTCATTTTGCCAGTTACCGTTAACAAATGAATTGTAACGTACATTGGCATTAGCTTTTAAAGATTCAGCTGTTATATTTGGTTGATTTGTTGTACCTGGAGCAGGACCACCTTTTTTAACTAATTCAATTTGAATAGCTTCTGCAGGTGTTCTTATTCCAACAGTTCCAGCAATGTCACCATTCTTTGCCCATCCAAGCCAACCAATGTAAGCACTATGTATACGGTAATAAACATCATATTGTTCACTGATGTCACCTTTTAGAGAGATACAAACAGCTTCAATTGGACGACTTTCACCAACTGTACCAGCTTCTTGACCATCTCTATTTGTACTCATCCAACCGATGTCCTGACTTTGAACCGTATATTCAACCCAACTGTTGTTTCCAGCATTTTCTAGGTTGATTTTTAAAGCTTCAAGACTAATTGACTGTCCTGTTGTACCGGCTATGTCACCATCTTTAACAGGATTTTGCCACCCAATAAAGCTTACGTGTGCCTGGTAGTTAATATTAGGCGTTGCTTCAACGCTTGTAGTTTTTACTTGTGAGTTATCGGTTTTATTTACACTAACAGGTACTTCTTCATCCTTTTTAGCGTAATTGATGTTTATTGCTTTGATATCTTTATCAAATTGTTCAGAACCAGCTACCATATCGTTTGTGGTGTAATTCGTCCAACCTTGTCCATCAAGGTAAACTTGATAATAGAGATCATAGCTTTGACTCAGATCTTCAGAAAATCTAATTTGGATAGCTTTAACAGTTTGTGAATTATCTTCAACACCAGCAGTGCCTCCATTTTCACTCCATTCTGTCCATCCACTATTAGATAAATAAACTCTGTATTTAACAGTGCCTAAATCTTTCGATAACGATACTGATAAAGCTTGAATACTGTCTTTACCATCTGGTTGACCAGAATTTGTATTTTTTTCAACAAAATCCTGCCAGCCTGAGTTTACAACGCTAGTATTATAGACTAGTTTCAACTCATCGTTAGAATTAGCTTGTCCCTCTAGTCCAGGAGTCGTGGCACCAACAACTAGCATTTGTGTAAAGATTGCCACCAGTATTAAGAGCGTTGTAAAAACGGCATTCAAGCTTTTGAAAAACCGCTCCATAAATTCTCCTTTCATTTCAGTTTGCTTCAGAATTTCTATTTCCAAAGTTCGTGTCAATTATAACATAGAGAATGTTACAACTTGGATATAATTATGAATGTGAAAAGGTTTAAACTATTCTAAAGTTTAAAACAATAAAAAAAAGGTCTAATTTTTAAAATAATAGGAATTATTTTAAAAACTGACCATTTTTATTAAGTTTTGTTACAGTTTTGGGCAAATAAACAAATTAATAATTGTCGTAAAAAATTTCTTTTTTCTTATTAATTTCGGATATCAGACTTCATTATAATACGTAACGTTACAAAAACGTTACAAATCAATCACCGATAATTTTTATCAGTACTCTTTTTTGACGTTTTCCATCAAATTCATAATAAAAAATTTGTTCCCAGGTTCCAAAATCTAATAATCCTTTAGTAACAGCTACTACAGCTTCTCGACCAACAAGTGTTCTTTTAAGGTGAGCATCAGCATTATCTTCAAAACCATTATGATCATATTGTGAATATGGTTTTTCTGGTGCTAATTTTTCAAGCCATCTTTCATAATCTCTATGTAATCCTGCTTCATCATCATTTATGAAAACACTAGCTGTTATATTCATAGCATTAATTAAACATAAGCCCTCTGAAATTCCAGATTCTGTTATGGCTTTCTGAACAGCTTCTGTTATGTTTACAATGGCTCTTCTTGTAGGTAGATTAAAATATAATACTTTGCGAAATGATTTCATTTCTATACCCATTTCCTTTTTATTCAAACAACTTTATTGCAAATTACTTAAACGCTTTTTTATAGAATTGATTTCTTCTGTTAATTCTTTTTGAATTCGTTTTTCTTTATTGACAACAGCTTCAGGCGCTTTAGATAAGAACCCTTCATTACTTAACTTTTTATTTGATTTTTCTACTTCTTTTGTTAATTTTGCTAGTTTTGAAGTTAATCTTTTAATTTCTTTATCTTTATCAATTAAATCCTCTAAAAGAATGTAGACTTCAACATCATTAACAACAGCTGTAGCATATTTTTCTAAATCTTGATTATCAGGAAGTTTACTTAAGCTAGCTACCCTAGCTAATTTATTTAAAATATCTTTAGCATTTTCAAGTTTCTTTAATTCCGAATCGCTCGAATTTACAAATACATTAACTTCCTTTTTATTAGGAACTTCATAATTTGATCTAATATTTCTAATAGCTCGAACAATTTCAATTAGTTTTTGAATATTTTCTTCTTCAGTTTTAAACTGATATTTTTCATTAACTTCAGGCCACTGCTCAATAATTAAAGCCTGATCTGTTCCAGGAATGTAGCTGTAAATTTCTTCAGTAATAAATGGAATTACAGGATGTAAGAGTTTTAAAATATTCTTTAAAACATAACTTAAAGTATAATAAGCGGCTCTTTTACTCTGTTCATTTTCACTATTTAAACGAGGTTTTACAAATTCGATATACCAATCACAGAATTCATTCCAGGTAAAGTCGTAAACTTTTTGAGCTGCTAAGCCAAGTTCATACTTATCCATATTATCAGTAACTTCACTAATAATATTGTTAAGTCTACTTAGGATCCATTTATCAGTCTCTTCAAGATTATTAATAACTTGATCTTCAGAAATTACTTCATCGGTTATATTCATTAAAACAAATCGTGAAGCATTCCAAAGCTTATTTAAAAAATTTCTACCCCATTCAAGTTTTTCATCACTCATTCGAACATCGTTACCAGCAGCATTCCCTGTTATTATTGCAAATCGTAATGCATCAGCAGAAAAATCTTTAATAACTTGCAATGGATCAATACCATTTCCGAGTGATTTACTCATTTTTAATCCATTTTTATCACGAATCAAACCATGAATATAAATATTTTCAAATGGAGTTTCTCCTGTATTGTATAAGCTCATGAAAATCATTCTAGCAACCCAGAAGAAAATGATGTCATATCCAGTAACTAAAGTATTATTTGGGAAAAATTGCTTAAAATCTTCTGTCTCTTCAGGCCAACCTAAAGTTGAAAATGGCCATAGTGCTGAAGAAAACCAAGTATCTAAAACATCTTCATCTTGTTTTAGATTAGTTGATCCGCATTTAGGACAAACATCAGGTTTTTCTTTATCAACAATAATTTCTCCACAATCTTCACAATAATAAGCAGGAATTTGATGGCCCCACCAAAGTTGTCTAGAAATACACCAGTCACGAATATTATTCATCCAGTTAAAATAAGTTTTAGAGAAACGATCAGGGATAAATTTAGTATCTCCGTTTTCAACAACCTCAA
>CANQOZ010000007.1 GCA_947625585.1 uncultured Eubacteriaceae bacterium | reverse complement strand
CAAATAGTGCCAGTCGGAGTATTAAGGGTGTTATCTCAGAACGTTTGTTCAGTTGCCTGCCTAAGCTTTTCACTTAGAAACGAGTCGCACCTTTTGCTATATCGACTGCTTTTTTTAATAATTCTTGATGTCCAAAATGAACTCCATCAAAAAAGCCTAATGCTAATACTATTTTGTTACTTTTATTCATTTTTTAAAATTCTTTTCGGTTGAATATATTTTGAATTATTTTCTTCCTTAATAATACCAATTCCATTTAAATTATTATTAACAAATAAAGTTACAGTATCTCCGATACTAAATGTATCTAAATTAGATTCAATGTTTTTTTCATATAATTTATTACCATTAATTAAAAAGCTTTTTGAATCTTCTTTAACTAAAACTGGTTGTAAAAAACTGAGAGCAGTTTCAATTGGAAGTAGATACTCTTTAATACTTTCCTTCGATTCTAATTCTTCTAAGGTATAGCTATTTTCTAAAGTATAATTATTAGTCTTATATCTTTTTAATTCTTTTAGAAAAGCGAAATTATCTAAATCATAACCAATATCACGAGCTAGAGATCTTATATAGGTTCCTTTACTACAGTCAATTAAAAATTTAACTTCTTGAGGAAATTTACTATTATCCACTATTTCAATATTATAAATTTCTACATCAGCTGGTTTTATTTCAACATCTTCATTCTTTCGAGCATATTGATATAATTTTCTCCCATTTACTTTTTTTGCCGAATAAATAGGCGGTATTTGCTTTATTTTCCCAGTATAGTTTTTTATAACATTCTTTAAATCTTGGAGTTTTAAAGAATTTATATTTTTTTGATCTATTATGTTTCCTTCAATATCATTTGTATCAGTTTCTAAACCAAAGGTGAAAGTACCTTCATATACTTTATTACTATTCTCAAGATATGGAATTAATTTAGTTGCTTCTCCAATACATAAAACAAGAAGGCCAGAAGCATTTGGGTCTAGTGTCCCAGTGTGTCCGACCTTCTTTTCATGTGTTAATTTTCTTATTTTGTTAACTACATCATGTGAAGTCATACCTTGAGGTTTATTAACTAATAAGATTCCATTCATTTTATTTCTTTTCGAAGTTCTTCTAATAATTTCTTTTCTAGATCTTCTATTGAACCTTCAAAACTTGCACCCGCTGCACGAAAATGTCCTCCACCACCAAATTTGACTGCTACTTTTGAAACATCTATATCATAAGGTGATTTTGAACGAATAGATATTCTAAACTTATCAGGTTCTTGCTCTTTTATTAAAACAGAAACTTTACTTGAATCTAGATTCGTACCAATATTAGAGATATCATCAGTTAAATTATTAATCCCGCCATGTTCTTCAATTACATCGTAAGGAAGTTCTAAAAAAACAATTTCTCCATCATCAAAAGATTTCATACTATTAATAGCATGAGCATATAAAGCTAATTGATCTTTATTTTTTAGACTATGAAGTCTTTTTGATAAAGGAGCAAAGTTTGTATCTTTATGATAGAGTTCTGCAGCAATTTCATGAGTTTGCTTTGTTGTATTAGAGAACTGAAAAGATCCTGTATCAGAACTTAAAGCAGTAAACAAGGCTTCTTCCATTTCAGAATCTAGTTCAACTCCAAGTTCCTTTAAAATTAAATAAACGAGTTCTCCACACGCTCCTGTAATTTCAACAAAGTTATAGTCTCCGAATTTTTCGTTACTCTTATGATGATCAATAACAACTAAATCTTCATATGAGGGCATATTTTCCGGAGTAACAACATAATCAGGAGTGGAAGCATCTAATGTAATTACCGTATTATAATGATCTTGAATATCTTTATTAAAATATTTGATTTCATCAAAAATATTCAACTTTGGTTCAATATTTGAGTCAACGAAATAATCTACATTTTTACCTAATTTTTTTAGACCTTTTCCCATTGCAACTATTGAACCAATAGCATCTCCATCTGGCTTTGGATGAACTAATAATAAAATATCATTAGAGTTCTTAATCTTTTTTATAACATCACTAGGAACATCCATTAAAAAGCCTCTTCTTCCTCTTCAATTTCAATTTGTTCACTTATTTGTCCAGAATTCTTTAAATCTTCTAAAATCTTATCAATTTTATTTCCATATTCATAAGAATCATCCAATTTAAATTTAAAAGCTGGAGTTTGATAAGTATTTAAACCTTTGCTAACTTCAGTTCTTAAAAAACCAGCAGCACCTTGTAGTACATCAATAATATCCTTCTTATATTTATCACTGCCATTAAGAATGCTAACATAGACAGTTGCTTCTTTTAAATCAGGAGTTGTTTTAACACTTGTTACTCCAACAGAAGCATCAATTACTCTTTGATCTTTTATCTTATTATTAATTAATAAAGTTAAATCTCTTTGAATAATTCCGTTTATTCTATTGATACGTTGTGAAGAAGCCATAAATATCTCCTAGAGTGTTCTCTTAACCGCTTCCATGTTATATGTTTCTATGACATCACCAACTTTAATGTCATTCATATTTTCAATACCAATTCCACATTCGAAACCTTGAACTACTTCCTTAACGTCATCTTTAAAACGTCTAAGTGATCCAATATTTCCCTGATAGATTACGACACCATCTCTAATTAAACGAGCTTGATCGGCCCTATTAACTTTACCATCTGTTACATAAGATCCAGCTATCATAACACCACCAGGAATTCTGAATACTTCTCTTACCTCTGCTTCACCAACAATGTTTTCAACAAATTCAGGTTCTAATAAACCTTCCATAGCATTCTTAACATCGTCAATAGCATCATAAATAACAGAATAGTAACGTATATCAATCTCTTCTTTTTCAGCTGTTGTCCTAGCAATTCTGTCTGCTCTAACATTAAAAGCAATAATAATAGCATTAGATGTTGAAGCTAACATAACATCTGTTTCGTTGACTGCACCGACAGCTCCATGAATAACATTAACCCTAACTTCTTCCGTATTTAGGTTTTCAAGAGAAGAAGATATAGCTTCAACTGAACCCTGAACATCCGCTTTTACAATAATATTAACATCAGAAATTTCACCTTCTTGAATTCTATTGAAAATATCATTTAAATTAACAGTATTTTTCTTTTGTTGCTGTAATTTTTCTGTTTCAGAACGTTGTTGAGCAAGTTGTCTAGCTTCCTTTTCATCAGTAAGAACAATGAAATCATCACCTGCTTCAGGAATATCTGATAGACCTGAAACTTCAACCGGCTGAGAAGGTCCTGCACTTTTAATACGATTACCTTGATCATCAATCATTGTTCGAACTCTACCATATGTAGTTCCAGATAAAACAACATCTCCAATATTTAGAGTACCTTGTTGAATTAATAATGAGGCTGTGGCTCCTTTTCCCTTTTTAACTTCAGCTTCAATGACGTGTCCTCTAGCTTCCCTATTTTCATCAGCTTTTAATTCTTCCATTTCAGCAATCAAAAGAATATTTTCTAATAGTTCATCTATATTAGTTCCTTTTTTAGCTGAAATAGGTACAGCAATGTATTGACCACCCCATTCTTCAACAACAATATTTTGTTCTGTTAATTCTTGTTTAACACGTTCTGGATTAGAACCCTCTTTGTCGATTTTATTTATAGCAATAATTATTGGAACTTCGGCTGCTTTTGCATGGTTAATTGCCTCAATAGTTTGAGGCATAACTCCATCATCAGCTGCTACAACTAATACAGCGATATCAGTCAATTGAGCTCCACGAGATCTCATAGCAGTAAAAGCTGCATGACCAGGTGTATCTATGAAAGTTATTTGTTCTCCATTAATTTCAACTGTATAAGCTCCAATATGTTGGGTAATTCCGCCAGCTTCCCCACTAGCAACATTAGTTTCTCTGATTTTATCTAAAAGAGAAGTTTTTCCGTGATCTACGTGCCCCATAACTGTAACAACAGGTGGACGTTTCTTTTCATTTCCAGTTACAGTATTGTCGTATTCATCAAAAATCTTTTCAAAGACGTCTTCAGTTGTTATTTGTTGAACTTTATATCCTAAATCGTCAGCAACAATTTGAGCTGTTTCTGCATCAATTTGTTGATTAATTGTTGCCATAGTTCCATTTAACATTAGATCTTTTATGATATCAGTAGCAGTAAGCTCTAAAATATCAGCTAATTCACCAACTGTTAAAAGTTCAGGGATTTCATAGACCTTATTCTTTCTTTGGTCAGCTTTTCGTTCTTCTCTCTGTTTTCGATAATCAACATGTTTATTTTTATTACGTTTACTATTGTCTCTTAATTTAATAGGTCTTTCAGCTTTTTTATTTTTATAAGTTTTTTTCTTTTTAGGCTGATTTCCTCTTTGTCGTTGATTATTATTCGATAAATTTAAATTGTTATTTCTACTATTCTTTCTACGGTTACTTCTATTAGCAGCTTGAGGATTATTACGATTACCTTTGTCTTGATTATTTTTATTACGTTTCTGTTGCTGGTTGTTATTACTAAAGCTCCTATCATTTTGCCGGCGTTTAGATTTATCGTTTTTATTTTGATTTCTATTAGATCGACCTTGCTGCTTATCTTTTCTTTCCTGGATATTCCTTCTTTGATTATTTCCTTTGGATTGTCGATTATTTCTATTATTAGGATTTGGTTTTGTTTCCTTTTTATCGTTCTTATTTTTTCTATCTGTGCTTTTCTTGGTTAAATCTTTGAGCTGTTTTAATTCTGCATCTCCTAAAACACTCATATGGTTTTTAACTGGAATACCATTCTTTGTTAATAATTCAACCAACTTTTTGCTTGGAATATTTAATTCATTTGCTAGTTGGTAAACTCTTATTTTAGACATAATCCCTCCTTATAAGCTGCTAACAATTAGTTCATTTTTCCCTCACTATTAGCTATTTTTTTTAATTCTTCCCTAACTGTATTAACTGAATCAGGTTCAATCTTTTGTTTAAAAGTTCTTTCTAAAAAGTTTTTCTTCAAAAATTTATTAATACATTCAGGATTTGAGCAAATATAAGCACCTCTACCATTGACTTTACCAGTTGGATCTAAAAAGATTTCACCATCCTTATTTTTTACAATTCTAGTTAAATCTCTTTTATCAAACTTGTTTCGACAAACAATACAGGTTCTTTCTGGTTTTTTTCTATTTTTCATCAAACAATTCTTTTAAACTGTCTTCGTCAAACAATGAATCATCTTCTTCAGGTTCATCATCAAATTTTCGATCAAGTAAGTCGGATTCAAGTAATTCTTTAATCTTTTGATCTAATTCATAGGATTCATCAGTTTCAATGAACTCTTCTTCATAATTAGGATTTTCTTCAAGAATTTCTTCAAACTGAGTAATACTTTTAATATCAACTTTCCAACCTGTCAATCTTGCAGCAAGCTGAACGTTTTTTCCTTCTTTACCAATTGCTAAAGCTAGTTGATCATCATTAACAATAACTATTGAACTTTTCTTTTCTGGATTAACTATAATGCGTTCAATTTTTGCAGGATTGATTGCGTTAGCTAAATATTCTTTAATGTCTTTTGAATATTCAATAACATCAACACGTTCTCCACCGAGTTCATTTAATACGTTTTGAATTCGTGATCCTCTAGTACCAATACAAGCACCAACAGGATCAAGTTCCGGTTGATGACTTACAACAGCTATTTTAGAACGATTTCCTGGATCTCTTGCAACATTAACAATATCAATTTTTCCAGAATAAATTTCTGGTATTTCTTCTTCAAACAATCTTGTGATCAGTTCTGGATGAGTCCTAGATACTTTAAGTTGAACATTACCTTTTTTACCTTTTTTTACATCAACAAGATAAACTTTTAATCGTTTATTTCTTTCATAAACTTCACCAGGTATTCTTTCTTTTACAGGTAATAAAGCTTCAACTTCACCTAAATTAACAAAGACATTATCTCTGTCTATTCTGGTAACATTTCCGTTTAAAACTTCATGGACTTTATCTTTATATTCATCGAATAAAAGATTTTGTTCAGCATCCATTATCTGTTTCATTATTAATTGCTTAGCATTTTGAGCTGCAATTCTTCCAAAATCTTTTGGTTTAGTACTTATACGAACGATATCCCCATAATCATACTCAGATGAGATTGCTCTAGCATCTTCTAAAGAAATTTCTAAATTATCATTGGTAACATCTTCAACAACTTTTTTTGTTTCAAAGATGTTAATTTCTCCAGAATCTCTGTTAATTTCGACATCAACACGTGATTCCTTTGAATTTTTTTTATAAGCACTGGCAATTGAAGTTTCAATCGCTTTCAGTAATTCCTCTTTATCAATATTTTTTTCTTTTAATAATTGATCTAAGGCTGTATTAAAATTAAATTCATTATTCATCTTCAAAAATCACCATTGGAGCTACTTTTGAAACTTCAGACATTTCAAACTCTATTTCATTTTTTTCATCTAGTATTGTAAAGGTATTTTCATCAGATTTAATTAATTCTCCAGAAAATTCTTTTTTACCATCTTTTTTTCGATAGAGTTTAACTTCAATCATATTACCTATATTTTCATCAAAATCTTCTTTACTTTTAAGTGGAGCATCAATACCGGGAGAAGAGACTTCAAGAATATAGGATTGTTCAATTGGATCAACTTCGTCCAAATAATCAGATAAACTTCTAGATACGAATTCACAATCATCTAATGAAATAGTATGATCTGTATTATCAATAAAAACAGTTAAAATCCAATTTTGACCACTTTTTTCAAAAGTTACATCTTTACATCTGTAACCTTTTTCTGTAACTAATGGACTAAGTAAATCTTTTAATTCGCTTTCTTTAGACATTTTTAATTTCCATAATAGAAAAACCTCTATATTGTTGAATATAGAGGAATTTTTTAAACTTCCATTATTTCCGTTTCCTTATTTTTGATGATATCATCAATTTTCTTAATATTATCATCCGTCAGGTCTTGAACTTCCTTCTGAGCATCTTTTAAATCGTCTTCAGTTAGTTCAGAATCCTTTTGTTCTTGTTTTAAATCTGAAATAGCTTTTCTTCGAATATTCCTAATAACTACCTTAGCTTCTTCACCATATTTATGAGCTTGCTTAACTAATTCTTTTCTTCGTTCTTCGGTTAATTGTGGAACTGCTAATCTTATAATTTTACCATCACTAGATGGATTAAATCCTAAGTCGGCAGTTAAAATTGCTTTTTCTATTTGTTTAATTTGACTTGGATCAAATGGTGAAATTGTAATCAACCTAGCATCTGGAGCAGTTATGTTAGCAACCTGTTGTAATGGAGTTGGTGTTCCATAATAGTCAATAAATACTCTATCGAGAACATGTGGATTAGCTCTTCCAGCTCTCAATGTTTGCAACGATTTTGATAGATTTTCCACTGCAACTTCCATCTTTTCAGTGGCTTCATCAATAAATTTGTCTTTCATTTCAACTCCTTATTCTATTATTGTTCCAATTTTTTTACCTGAAATAACTTTTAATAAACTATCAGGTTCATTTAGTCCAAAGACTTGAATTTTTAAATTATTTTCTTTTGCTAATATAACTGCAGCTTGATCCATTACTTTTAAGTCTTTTGAAATTAAATCATCATATTTTAATTGATCAAATCTAATAGCATTTCTATCCTCTTTAGGATCTGCATTATAAACAGCATCAACATTTTTTGCTAGTAAGATAGCATCTGCTTTAATTTCGATTGCTCTCAAAACTGCTGCGGTATCTGTTGTAAAAAAAGGATTTCCAGTCCCACCAACAAAAATGACTACATTTTTATTATCTAATTCTTTTAATGCATTTCTTAATTTAAATTGATCACAAACAGTATTAATTGCTAAACTACTTTGAACAATAGTATTTATTCCATTTCTACTAAAAGTATCCTGTAAAGCAAGTCCATTAATTATTGTTGCAATCATTCCCATATAATCTGCATTAGATTGGTCCATTTCGTCAGTGTAACGACCTCTCCAAAAATTACCACCACCGACTACAATTGCAATTTCAACATATTTTTTATGAATTTCTTTAATCTCTTGGGATATTGAGTTTAAAACTTCTGGATCTAAACCAAAACCTTTAGAACCAGCTAAAGCTTCTCCACTTAGTTTGATCAAAACTCTTTTATATTTTGTATCCATATTTCCCCCAAGGACATTATTAATCTATTATAACTGAAAATTTTAACTTATTAAATATTCATGAAAATTTTCAAAATTGATTAGTTTTAAAATTTATTAATTTACAGCTATAATCGAATATCTTTTTTAAGATATAGTACTTAATAGCTAACCAAATATTATATTCTAAAACTAAACTAATGAACAATATTTTTAAAGTTATCTATTATAGAAAGAATCTATATACTATTTAGATTATAAAATGTTGATTTCAACAGCTAATGCAAGAATTTAAATATAATTCTACAACAATTTAAGCTAAGTATTCTATTAAATTCTCAAAAAGCAAATAACTTCAGAATTCAAAATTACTTGAAATCTATTCATTCATTATTAATCAACAATATTAATTACATAAAAAAAGTCCCCGAAGGGACTTATTATTAACCATCTATTTCAGGATAGAATTGTAAAGGATCTATAAAACCACCTCCAGCTAAAACACCTAAATGAAGATGAGGTCCAGTTGACCAACCAGTTGATCCTACATAACCTATTACATCACCTTTATTAACCTTCTGTCCTTTACGAACATTTATTCTACTTTGATGTCCATAATAAACTTGATGTCCGGAATTTTGTTGAATAATAACACAATTACCGTAACCACCATTTTCTCCAGCTAGAATAACAGTTCCACCATCGCAACAATGAATCGGAGTTCCAGTTGAAGCAGCTATGTCCATACCTTCATGGCCTCTACCAACTCCAAATATTGGATGAATTCGATATCCAAATAATGAAGTAATAGTAAATTCATTATCAAGTGGCCATCTCCAACCTGTTCTAGAAATAAAAGAGTTTTCCCAAGAACCATCACCAGTAGAGCTTGAATTATTTTGATTTTGCGAATTTCTATTAGCTTCTTCTTGTTCTCTTTTAGCTCTTTCAGCTTCTTCTTTAGCTTTTTTCGCTTCCTCTTCAGCTTTTCTCTTTTCTTCCTCAGCCTTTCTCCGAGCTTCTTCTGCTTCCTTCTTAACTTCTTCTTGACCAGCTTCTATTTGTTTCTGACGTTCAGCTTCAGCCTCTTCAGCTGCTTTTCTAGCTTCTTCTTTTTTCTTTTCGACATCTAAATCAGCTAGATTTGAAACTATTTGTTTTATTGAAACACTATCATCATTAATTACAGATTGTATTGAATCAATATCTTCACTTTTTTCAACTGCTTCTGCAGCTGAACCAGCTTGATCTGTATCTTGAGATATTTTATTAATCTTGTCATTATTAGTATTGATATTGTTAGCTAAAGTTTCAATTTGACTAATAAAAGATATAACTTGTTTATCTTCAGAATTTCCATATTTAGCTTTTACATCAGTAACAATATTATTAATTTCTTGAGTAGTAGCTGTTGCATCCGTTTTGGTATTAGTTACCATGAGCTTTTGATTACTTAATGCTTGTCTATCACTTTCAGTAGCAATATCTTGAATTTGTTGATTTGCACTAGCAATCGCTGCTTCTTCTTGAGCTATTTCCTCTTTAGCTGCATTTATTAAATCTTCATTATCTTTTAGAATATCTTCTTTTTGAGCTTTTAACTTTTCTTGTTCAGCAATTTTCGAATCTAGATCATTCTTCTGATTAACTAAATCAGCTCTTTGCTGTTCAAGTAAAGCTTTCTGGTTTTCGACTTCTTTTCTGTGTTGAGTTAAAGATTTTAGTAAATTATTATCAGCTTGGAAGATTTCAGCTAGAATTTGAGTATTTTCAATTTGTTCACTTAAATCTTCACTTGAAAAAATAGCTTCAGAATAACCTTCAATACCATACATATATTGAACACGAAGCCTTTCTTTTAGAGCTTCGTATTGATCATTTTCCTCTTTAGTGGCTTTTTCTATTTCAGCTTGAGTTTGAGCTATTTGATTCTCAAGTTCTGAAATATTATTCTTAATCTGATTGACTTCTCCATTAAGAGAATCTAATTTCTGATTTAAACCAAGTAATTCTTCTTCAAGTTCAGCGACTTTCTTTTGTCTTTCATTTACAATGTTTTCAGCTTGATTAATCGCTTCTTGAGAAGACTGTTTTTGGGTCTCTAACTCTTGTATAGAAGCTGCAAATGAAGGAATCATTAAGCTAAAAATAAATAGAGCTGTTAAAATCAGCGTTTTTATTTTGAATTTTTTTAATTTTCGCATAAACCTCCTAACATTTATACTTCTAAATATTTACGTGTCGCTAATGCGGCTCCAATTGAACCAATTAACATACCATATAAAATAAAACTTATTAGTATCACAAATATGATATTTTCAGGTGATACGATTGCGCTACCTAAAGTAAAGAAAAAACTACCACTTAAGTAACCGATAACATAATAGTAGACAAGACAAATTAATAATACTGATAAAAATGCAGATATTAATCCAATAAACGTTCCTTCTAAAACAAAAGGTATCTGTATATATTGATTTGTTGCTCCAATTGATTTCATTACACTAATTTCTTTATCACGACTAGCTACTGTTAATCTAATCGTGTTATAAATTAAAAAGAATGCAATGATTGACATGACAACAACTAAACCAATTGATATGTAATAAATAAAGTTAGAAAAACTAGTTATAGAAGAAATATAACTTTCCTGATATCTAACATATTCTACTACGTCTGGATATTCGTAAGCTAAATCTCTAATACTTGCTAAATCATCAATATTATGAGCTTTAACAATATAAGAATCGGGTAAAGGGTTATCTTGTCCAGCGTACTCACTTAAGAGTTCTGAATATTCGTTTAAGCTTTCAGAGAAGTTTTCGAGAGCTTGTTCCTTTGATTCATAAGTAATTTCACTCACCTGCGGATCTTCTGCAAGAATGTCATAAAAGTTGTCCTTTTGTTCTTGAGTTACACCTTCTTTTAAGAAAATTTTTACATCTGAATTATTTTCAGCCATTTCCGTCAATTGGCTGATATTAACAGAAAATATAATAAATAATCCTAAAATTAAAAGTGCGGCTATAATAGATAAGATCGCAGCCACAGCTATGAGTTTATTTCTTGAAATACTTCTTAAACTTTCCCTGATAATACTTGGTAAATAAGAAGAACGTTCATGCGAAGGCATTGTCATAGGTTCCTTTCATATTGTCTGCAATAAGTTTCCCCTCATCTAAGACAATTAACCGTTTCTTCATTTCATTTACCATATCAACATCATGGGTAACGACAACAACCGTTGTTCCGTGTCGGTTTATATCGTCTAATAAGGCCATGATTTCTCGAGAAGTCTCAGGATCAAGATTTCCAGTAGGTTCGTCACAGATTAAAATACTTGGATTATTTATTATTGCTCTAGCAATAGCAACCCTTTGTTGTTCACCACCTGATAACTCACTTGGATAACGGTCGGCTTTGTCGGATAGTCCCACCATTTCTAATGCTAATGGAACCTTGTTCCTAATCTTTGATTGGGGTCTACCAATGATTTCCATAGCATAGGCTACATTTTCATAAACCGTCTTATTTTCTAGTAGTCTAAAATCTTGATAGACAACTCCAATTCTTCTTCTTAGGTATGGGATCTCCCTCTTTTTTAGCTTTGAAATATCATGATTCTTAATCTTAATCGTTCCATTAGTCGGTTCTAATTCTCTCTGTAGTAGCTTAATAAAAGTAGATTTACCAGCACCACTACGTCCAACAATGAAAACAAATTCACCTTTGTCTATAAATAAATTAATATTGTTGAGTGCATCTGCCTGATTCTTTTCATATGATTTTGTCACGTTAACAAATTCAATCATTTGAACCTCCAGCTTGTGACACAATACCTTAATAAATTATACTTTAAAAATTACTAAAAAGCTTAAGTTTTCTTAAAAATCATTAAGAAATTTAATCAGATTCGTAACAAATTAAAGATAAAACTTAAAATAAATTAAGATTTTGTTCAAATTGTTTATATTTTTCTAAGATTTTACAACGATTTACGGTGGATATTATAGAAGAAATACTTTAGAAATATTTAAAAAAAGTGTAAAAAAAGAATAAAAAAAGCAGTCTAAAACTGCTTAATTTTTGTTAATTTCTGGATCAGGAACAGAAAAGATTTCCTTTGCCATACTTTGACGAATTTGGTAAATTCTATTTCTCTCTCTGTTTCTATTTTCGTGTCTATTAATCATTCCTGTCAATCGACATTTATGAATCATTTTGACTCTTTCTTTCGAATATTTCATTACTCCCCCTATTCATTCGTCAGTACACGAAAATCATTTATTTAATACTAGTATAACTCAAATACAATGTAAAAAATTTCAAGTTTAAATCAAGGGAATCATTTTAATTTTTCTTTTAGCTCCTCTACTCTATTTAACTTTTCCCAGTTAACATCTAAATCATGTCTTCCAAAGTGACCATAAGCAGCCGTTTGTTTATACTGTGGTTTTTGAAGATCTAATTCTTCAATAATAGCAGCCGGTCTTAAATCAAAGACTTCCTCTACTGCTTCTTCGATTTGATTATCACTCACTATTCCAGTTCCAAAAGTATTAACATTAATTGAAACAGGTTCAGCTACTCCGATAGCATAAGCGAGCTGGACTTCAGCTCTATCAGCAAGACCAGCACCAACAATATTTTTTGCTACCCATCTAGCAGCATAAGAGGCTGAACGGTCAACTTTTGTAGGATCTTTTCCTGAGAAAGCACCACCACCATGTCTACCAATTCCACCGTAGGTATCAACAATAATTTTTCTACCTGTTAGTCCAGCATCCCCTTTTGGACCGCCAATTACAAATCGACCTGTTGGATTAATAAAAATTTTAGTATCTTCATCAATCCATTTTTCCCCTAGAACAGGTTCAATTATTTTTTCTTTAATATCTTTTCGGACAGTTTCAATATCCGTATTAGAATCATGTTGGGTTGAGACAACTACTGTATCTACTCTTAACGGTTTATTATTTTCATCATATTCAACACTTACCTGAGTTTTTCCATCAGGTTTTAAATACGTTAATTCCTTATTTTTTCTTGAATCACGTAAGCGCTTACTTAATTTGTGAGCTAAATGAATAGGTAAGGGCATTAATTCTTCAGTTTCATTAGAAGCGTAACCAAACATCATACCTTGATCTCCAGCTCCTATTTCAAAATTATCATCAACAATGTTTTCTTCCCTAGTTTCGTAAGATTCATTAACACCTTGAGCAATATCGCTTGATTGTTCATTAATTAAAATTTCAATATCACAAGTTTTAAAATCAATACTATTTTCTGAATCTTCATAACCTATTTCTTCTAAAGTTTTCCTGACAATATCTTCAATATTTATATTCGCAGTTGAAGTTATTTCTCCAGTTATAAAAACTTTATCTTTTGCTACCATTGTTTCACAAGCTACTCTTCCTTTAGGATCTTGTTCAAGGATTGCATCTAATACAGCATCAGAAATCTGGTCACAAACTTTATCAGGATGACCTTCAGTAACAGATTCTGATGTTAAAATTTTACTCATTTCACTCCTCCACTTGATTCATATATTTATAGATGTCATTGATTTCTTTAGGAATCCCATCAGTCAGGACTATTGGATTATTATCATTAATTAAAATATCATCTTCTATCCTAATTCCAATATTATCTTCTTTAGAATAAACTCCAGGCTCGCAAGTAATAATCATCCCATTTTCAAGAATTAAATCTCTATTTGAATTATCGTGAGTATCAATACCAAGAGAATGACCAATACTGTGATAATACCACTCATCAATTCCTGATTTTGGAATAACTATTCCCTGCTCTTTAAGATTCTTTTCTAAATGTTTTTTTGTTAACTCCTGTAAGTATCTTAAAGAAACACCTCTTTTATATTCTTTTATTAATTCTTTTTGTGTTTTTAATAAAGCCTTATAAAATTTAAGTTGAGTTTTAGTAAACTTTCCATTAACTGGGAATGTTCTAGATACATCTGCACAATACCCATTTAATTTTGCTCCCAAATCAAAAAGAATTAAATCACCATCATTAATTTTGTTGTTATTTTTAACATAATGTAAAATAACACCATTTTTACCGGAAGCTGCAATAGTCGGAAAGCTTAAATCTTGAGCTCCTCTTTTTTTTACCTGATATTCAAATAATGAAGCCGGTACATATTCAAATTCATCTGGTTTTAAACTCTTCATAACTTCTAAAATAGCTTCACCAGTGATTTTACCAGCTTGTCTTATCTCCTCTATTTCCTCTGCTTCCTTAATTAATCTCAATTCTCCTATAATAGGATCTATATTTTTAAATTCATTAGTGAATTCTTTTAATCCATTAATCCAATCCTTTTCATATATTTGAAGCGATTCATCTATATAAGTTGTAGGATTTTCTTTAAATAACTTAGGTAAAATTTCATCCTTATCGTTGACATAGAAAATATTATCAATATCAGTTTTATCTTTTGCATCTTCAATACTCATTTTATACCCATGCCATTTCTCTAAATTTGGATTTTTTTGAGGAATGAAAAGAAATTCGTTTAAAATACCATCTTGATCTTTTAGTAAAACCAATAATTGATCAGGTTCGTCTAAACCTGTTAAGTAGTAATAGTTACTATTTGGGAAAAATAAATTAACATTAGACTCTTGTGGTATTTCCATACCTGAATAAACGAAAACAATTGAATTATTTTCTAATTTATCTTGAAGCTTTTTTCTATTTTTTGTGAAGAAGTTTTTATTTAACATAAAAGAACCAATATTAGCTTACAGCTATTAAACCTAATGAACATAAAACAGTAACAATAATTCCAGCTATCATTGAACCAAGTGTTACACTTATAAAAGCTTTTTTAAAACTCATTTCCATAACACTCGCAGCAAGGCAGCCTGTCCATACTCCTGTACCTGGAAGAGGAATAGCAACAAAAATCATTAAACCCCAGAATTTATACTCTTGAATTTTTTTACTACCTTTATCCGCTTTTTTATCTAACCATAAAGCGAACTTCCTTGTATATTTATTAGCTCTCATCCACCTTAGAATAGATTGGATAAACAAGAGAATAAAGGGGGCAGGAATAATTGAACCTAAAACACAAAGTATGTAGTTTAAAACTATCGGATAATGAAGAACAAATATTCCCCAAGGTATAGCACCCCTTAGTTCAATAATTGGAACCATTGAAATAAAAATTAACTGAAACCATGATGGTAAAAAAGAAACACTATTTATTATTGATTGAGCCAAAATAAAACCTCTAAAATTTTATGAAAAACCTATAATTGAGATTTAACAAATCTTAAATGGTTATATTATATGATAAATAAAGATCTCAATTAAAGAGATAAACGAGGAAAATAAATTGAAAATAGTAACTTTAAATGCTAATTCATATTGTGGTAATACTCCAACAAAAAATATGGAAAATTTAATAAATGTTATTTCAGAAAGTGATTTTGATGTTATAGCATTCCAAGAAATAAACCAGTTAATGAGTAGTCCAGAAGTTCCATTATCAGAATTAGACAACTATATTCCCTGTCAAGATAGAGTTCCAATAAGAAGTGATAATTACCTTTTTGTTATTGAAAAAGCTTTACGAAATAGTGGACAAACATGGTATTGGACATTTTTACCTATCCATGTCGGATGGGATATTTACGATGAAGGGGTTGGATTTCTGACTAAACATCCTATTCGAAAAACTACAAGTTTTTACGTTTCTAATTGTAGAGACTATTATAATATTGAAACCAGAATGGCATTAGGAATCCAATTAACATTTAATGGAAAACGTGAATGGTTTTATTCATGTCATTTTGACAAATGGGAACACCCTAATGAACCTTTTGATCAACAATGGAATCGCTTTGTTGGTAAAGCTTGTAATACCCCTCAACCTCTTTATGTTATGGGTGATTTTAATAATGATGCTAATGTTAAGGGTAAAGCTTATGATTATATCCTTAATACTTCAAATCTAATTGATACTTTTGCCGAAGCAGAATATCACGATAATGGAATTACAGTAGGAGATTATATCGCCGGGTGGACAGAAGGTAACCATCCAAAAGAAATGAGAATTGATTTCATTTTTACTAATTCAGATCTTCCAATTTTATCAAGTGAAGTAATTTTTAATGGTAAAAATTTTCCAATAGTAAGTGATCATTATGGAATTGAAGTAACCTTTGGAGAAAAAAGTAAAGTATTCAGAAACGATAAAGGTTCTAAACTTCCGGAATTTTCATCTGAACAAGTTAACCCAAATCCGTTAACACCCAATGGATCCGCAGGTCCACTAACTACTGATAAGTAAAAGTGTCATTAAATTTTACTTACCAGACTTTATTTAAAAATTATGATTCTATAATGTTAAAGAGAGAATAGCTTATTTAAACCATTCTCTCTTTTATGAATTATCATTTAGTCTTTATATTCAGTTTTAAATCTTTTACATAAAGGCCCAATCTTTAGTATACGTAATATTATTTACAGTAATTTTGTTATTAGCTGGATCAGCGACTACAGGAACTTCAACATTATTACCTGAAGCATCTTTATAAATAAGAGTTGCATTTCCACCATTGATGTCTTTTAGATAATATTGACTAGTAACTTGTTCTTGTCCCGGTTGAACAAAAGTTACATTTGTACTATTAATACTAAATTTATTTGTTTGAGAAGCATCAGTAGCGTAATTACCAGCTATCATATTATAATAAGCTTGCTGATTTGCATCATTATTACCGAACGGAATTATTTCATAAGTTGCTTCAGCAACGTTCCCACCTGCTGTAGCTTTTAAAGTAGAAGAATAATTTATGTTAATTCCAACATCATTATTATAAACATAATTTGATTCTCCTGGATCAGAACCATCTAAAGAATAAGTTATCTGTGCTGATGGGTCCTTACACGAGATAGTAACATGTTGTTCTCCGTAATAAGTCCCAGATGGTAATGAGATTGACACTTCTCTATCTGAATTATCACAACTAGCTAGAAATAAACATCCGAAACATAAAATAACTAAGAGATACTTTTTCAACTCTCCTCCTTTAATTAAATGATCGTTATGAAATAAATTTATTATTAAACAAGTTTACTGGTCTAATCCAAATGCTTTATGGACTGAAATCATTGCATTTTTAGCGAGATTTTTATCCACTAATACAGAAATTTTAGTTTCACTAGTTGATATTGTATGGATATTAACTCCTAAATTGTAAAGAGTTTCAAAAAATTGACTAGAAATTTCTGGATTAGCAACTATACCAGTACCAATAATTGATAATTTTGCTACTCCTTTATCAAATTCTACTTTTTGAGCTCCAACTTCAAATGCAAACTCTTGTGAAACTTCTAAAGCTTCTTGTAAAACATCATCATCAACTGTAAATGAGATATCATTTACTGCTGCTCTATTAGTATTTTGGACAATCATATCAAGATGAATATTCCTATTAGCTAACATGCTAAAAAGTCTGTATGCTATACCAGGCTTATCAGGAACTTCCATAATTGAAATTTTCCCAATATTATTGTCTAAAGCGATTCCTTTTACTTCTGTTCTTTCCATTCTTTCATCTGTTGTAATAATAGTTCCAGTGTCTTCATTATGAAAACTCGAACGAACTACCAAGGGAATTCCAAATTTTTCAGCTAATTCAACGCTTCTAGGATGTAAAACACCGGCACCTAAACTTGCCATTTCTAAGACTTCATCATAACTAATTCTGTCTAATTTCTTAGCATCTTTAACTATTCTTGGATCTGCTGTATAAACTCCATCTACATCAGTGTAAATTTCACATTTATCTGCATTTAATCCAGCAGCGATTGCAACTGCACTTGTATCGGATCCGCCTCTACCTAATGTTGTAATATCGTCATTTGCATCTATCCCTTGAAAGCCAGCAACTATAACAATTTTATTTTCTTTTAGTTCATTAATGACTCTTTTATCATCTAAATCAGTTATTCTTGCTCTTTTGTGAGTTGAGTTTGTTTTTAAGCCTACTTGTGGTCCGGTTAAACTGATTACCTTTTCACCTAATAACTCTATTGCCATTGCTAATAGTGAAATGCTTATTTGTTCCCCGGTTGCTAATAAAACATCCATTTCTCTTGACGGTGGATTTGAATGAATTTGATGAGCTAAATCAACTAAAGTATCTGTAGTATCCCCCATTGCACTTACTATTACAATAATGTGCTTTCCTGATCGTTTAATATTAACTATTCTTTGAGCAATCTTTTTTATTTTATCGATACTTCCAACACTTGTTCCACCATACTTTTGAACCAATAAGTTTTTCATATACCTAATCCAGTATTCTAGCGTAAAAGAAATCATCAGGTTCTAGGTCTAATTCATCAATTAATTGTTTAAACCTATCACTATTAGTTTCCTTTGTATAAATAAATGTATAATCATCAGTAGAGTTAATGTGTTCCGGCTCTACATAATTTCCTAAAATATCTAAAACTTTTTCTAAACTTAAACCTTTTGAGTTTTTCTTATTTATTCTTAAATAATAGTTTCCTTCAAATCTATTATTATCTTCTAATTCATTAACATTAGTGAATTCAGGTAAATCAATAGAATAACCGTTATCAAGTGCTTCGATTATATCTAAAACATCTTGAACTACAGCATTAGCTGTTGCATCTTTTCCAGCTCCTTTTCCATAAAGCTGTAATTCTCCTGTTTTATCTCCTATTAAGGTAACAATATTAAATTCATTATTTACGCTACTATAAATATCGTTCTTTTTAACTAAAACAGGTTCGACTGAAATACTAATGGAATTATTTTCATTTTTTGATTGAGCTACATGTTTTATGTTGTAACCCATTCGAATAATATCTGTGATATCAGCTTGAGTAATTCCTTGAATTCCTCTAATTGAAATTTCAGAAGAATTTATCGGTGTTTTATAAGCCAAACTTGAAAGAATAGCTATTTTACGGGCTACATCATCTCCATTTAAATCAGAATCTGGATTAGCTTCTGCAAAACCTATAACCTGAGCTTCTTTTAAGGTGTTTTCAAAACTAGCCCGTTCATTAATCATTTTAGTAAGAATGTAATTACTAGTTCCATTTAGAATACCTTTAATTTCAGAAATTTCATTGTTTCGACTTTGTTTTTCTAAAGTCTCAATAATAGGTATTCCACCGCCAACACTTGCTTCATAACGAAACATTACATTATTTTTTTTGGCTAATTCAGTTAGTTCTGCAAGATGTTCCCCAATTATAGCTTTATTTGCGGTAACAACATGTTTGCCTTTATTAAGAGCATTTTTTATTTGTTCATATTCAAAATCAATCCCACCCATTAATGAGATTATAATCTCTATTGATTCATCATCTAAGATATCAGAAGGATTGTTAGTAATAATAACGTTGTCCGCTTTTTTTGTTGTATCTTTATCTAAAACTTTTGTAATTTTCGCAGGAATTTTTGTTGATTCTGAAAAATTTCCAAACTCTTCGTTAATTTGTTCGAAAACTCCTGAACCAATGGTTCCTATTCCAAATAGTCCTATATTCACTTTTTTACCTAGATTATTTCCAGAATTATTTGTTATTTAACGAAAATATTCTATCATATTTAATAATACTGAAAACCATAACTAAAATTAAACTTAGATTTTCAGAAAATAGTAATTATGAAAAAATTAGAATATATTAGCACTCGAGACGAAAATAAAAAAGTTACTGCTTCTAAAGCAATTGTAAGTGGATTATCTGATGATGGAGGTTTATTTATCCCTGAATCATTTGAAAATATTAAATTCAACCTCGATGAATTATACTCACTACCTTATCGAGAGCTTACTAAATCAATTCTCAAACCATTTTTAGATGATTTTAGTGAAGAACAAATAAGTTTAAGTGTTGATGAAGCTTATAAAGATAAATTTGATATTGAAGAACTTGTTAATATTATCCCAATAAATAATAGTTATCTTTTAGAACTTTGGCATGGTCCAACATCAGCATTTAAAGATATGGCTTTAACATTACTTCCACATTTATTAACAGCTTCAAGTAAAAACATTAATGAAAATAATGAAATCGTTATATTAACTGCAACTTCTGGAGATACAGGTAAAGCAGCTCTTGAAGGTTTTAAAGATGTTGATAATACAAAAATAATAGTTTTTTATCCAAAAGATGGAGTTAGCTATGCTCAAGAAAAACAAATGGTAACCACTGAAGGATCAAATACTAGTGTTATAAGTGTTGTTGGAAATTTTGATGATACTCAAAATGCAGTAAAAGAAATCTTTAATGATCAAGAGTTTAATAATTATCTCTTTGAAAATGGATTTAAACTTTCATCTGCAAACTCAATCAATATAGGTAGACTTCTCCCTCAGATTGTTTATTATTACTATTCTTATTTTAACTTAGTAAATAATGGAGTTATAAAACTTGGTGAACCGGTAAACTTTGTTGTACCGTCTGGAAACTTTGGAGATATTCTAGCTGGATATTATGCTAAATTAACCGGTTTACCTGTAAATAAATTGGTTTGTGCTTCAAATAAGAATAATATTTTAACTGATTTCTTTACTACAGGTGAATATAATATTGATCGAGAATTTTTTAAAACAACTAGTCCAAGCATGGATATTCTTATTTCTTCAAATCTTGAAAGACTGCTTTATGATAAATTGAAAGATTCAAAAGCGGTAGAAGCTTTAATGAAAGATTTAAAAGAAAATAATTTTTTTAAACTTAATCCTGAATTATTTAAAGAATTCTTAGCAGAATATGCCACTGAAGATGAAGTCTTTAATAAAATAAAAGAAGTATATAAATCTAATAACGTTTTGATTGATCCACATACAAGTGTAGGTGTTGTTGTAAAGGATAAATTAGAAAAAGAACTTGGAGAAATTCCTACTATTATTCTATCAACAGCTAATCCTTATAAATTCCCAAAAACAGTTTATGAAAGTATAACTGGAAATGAATCTAGTGAGAATGAATTGGATTTACAAGAAAAGCTTGAAGCAATTACAGGTATTAAAAGACCGGAACCATTAAAAGATTTAAAAAATAAAAAGGTAAATCATAGTAAAAATGTAACAAAAGAAGATATGAAAAATTCTATTGCTGAAATTTTAATTGAGGAAAAATAAATGAATTATAACTGTTTTCAAATCAAAGTTCCAGCAACCAGTGCCAATCTCGGATCTGGCTTTGATACTCTAGGAATTGCTTTAAATATTTATAATAAGTTTACAGTTCAAATTCTAAAAGAAAACAGATTAATTTTTGAAGGAATAGATAAAAAATATGCCAATCCAGATAATTTATTTTATCGTAGTTTTCTTGAAGTTTTTAAATCACTAAATTTAGAACCACCAGGAATAAAAGTTATTGAAAATAATGAAATACCTTTTGGAAAAGGTTTAGGGAGTTCAGCCACTCAAATAATTGCTGGACTTATAGCTGGTAATATTATTTGCAATAATATACTTACAAAGGAAAATATCCTAAATCTAGCAACTAAAATAGAAGGACACCCTGATAATGTAGCACCAGCACTTTATGGAAATCTTACAACTTCTATGGTTTTAGAACATGAAACTATAAATATGGTAAATAAAGTTAATCCAATATTTAACTTTTCAATATTAATTCCAGACTTTGATATGCCTACTGGAGAAGCTAGGAAAATTTTACCTAAACACTTTGATACAAAGGATATTGTTTACAATATTTCACATGCTTTAATTACCTATGAATCATTAATAGAAGGTAATATTGATAATTTATCAAAAGCTCTTGGTGATAAGTTACATCAACCTTACCGATTTAAATACATTGATGACTATCCTAAGTTTGAAAAAATTTTTAAAGAGCATCATGCTATTGGATCTTATTTAAGCGGTGCTGGTCCTAGTATTGTTTTCATTACTGAAAAAAATAATATTACTAGTCGAAAACAAATTAAGGAAAATATTCAGAAAAATTTTAAACATTGGCAATATAGAGATTTACAAATTGATAAAAATGGAACAACAAAAAAATTCTTAACTAGCACGGTGGCTAGTTAAGAATTTACTTTGATAATCTTGTCGATTAAGTTTATAGCCTTCTTTTATTAGAACTTCAACTTTTAAAGCGACTAAATTTGGATTGGAATTTAAAGCATGGGCAATCTGTTCTACGTTATATCCTAATTCCAACATCTCAAGGAATTCATCATTGGGAAGAGAAATATGGGCAGTAAAAATATTAGCTTCTAATTCCATTTTGTTATTTCGTCCAAACAAAGTTGACTCTAAATCTAGAGAAATTTGACCACGATGTAAAATATGGTGTCCTATTTCATGCAATAAGACAATTTCATTCATGATTGGGTCAAGATTATCTTTTATAAAGATAAAAGCATTATCCTCTATTAGGTTATAAACCCCTAGTTGTTTTTTGAATGGTCTTTCCAGAATGATAATATTTAGCTCTTCAGCTATTTTATATGGATCTCTTGTTCCACATTCTTGGATTACCTGATCAGCTTTTTGTATAATCTCGGATGTATTAATGTACATCTAACTTGATTAACTGTTGAAACCTCTAGTCTTCAAATTCACTATTTTCTTTTTTACTACGTTCCATTGCTTCTTGAAGCGCTTGCTGCTGTTCACGCTCTCTACGCCTTCTGAGATTATTGTCCTTAGCAATCCAATAGGCATCCTGAATAGCACGCATCATTTCATCTTTATCTTCTTCGGCTAATTCACCGCCAGAGAACAAACCTCTTACTTCTGCTAAGAGACGTTGAGCTTGCTGCATTCCTACAGATCCATATTGTTCATGAGCATAAACGATAAAAGTTTCATTTTCAGTAAGTAAATAATTAATATCAACCTGTAGAACGTCTGCTAATTTTTTATAAATTTCTCTTTGTTTTGGATAACGTCCACCAGTTTCATAATTTGTAATTGTTCTAAGTGAAACTCCCAGCGCATCTGCTAATTGTCTTTGAGTTAAACCATTTTGTTTACGTAATTGACTAACTTTTTCACCAAAATTCATTTAATATCCTCCTCAGATAAAATTTTTTAATTTTTTTCACTTGACAGGTGTATCGAAGCTTCTTATAATGGGTAATAGATTTCAAGAAAATTTCTATATCATTCTATTCGTAAAGTATACATTATCTTTCTAACGTTGTCAAGGTATATATTATGGATAGAGTAATCCTTCATTCGGATATGAATGGGTTTTATGCTAGCTGTGAGTGTCTATATCACCCAGAGTTAGAGAACAAACCTGTTGTTGTTGCTGGTGATCCGGAAAATCGTCATGGAATAATTCTAGCCAAAAACGAATTAGCCAAGCACTGTAACATTAAAACAGGAGAAGCAATTTGGCAGGCCAAAGAAAAATGTCCTGATCTCAATATTCTTAAACCCAATTATCCACTTTA
>CANQOZ010000006.1 GCA_947625585.1 uncultured Eubacteriaceae bacterium | reverse complement strand
TGCATTCCCGTACCTTCAATGAATGGGTCTTGGGTACCAACTTTGTCATTAACATCCATTAAATATTGATTGAGCCAATAGAGTTCGTCTTCACTTGTAATATCAACATCAATTCCACCAACAGCATTAACAAGTGCTACTAGGGAAGTAAAATCAAAGATGACATAATCTGTGATAGCCATGTCAAAATTCTCATTAATTGTTTTAAGTGACTCTTCTGGTCCACCAATTGAATAGGCAGCATTTAACTTATCAAAGCTATCTGAGTCAGGTAATTTTATATACGTGTCTCTCATAAGTGAAGTTACTTTTAACTTACTGTGTTCATAATCTGCTGAGAGTACCATAATTGTATCTGAGCGATCACCTTCAACGTCAGATCGTCCGTCAACTCCAAATATAGCAATATTAGCTATCCTATGTGATGAAGCTACAGCTGCTGCATTACTTGAAATGTTGTACAAACCAATATTTCCAGATAAATCTGGATTTAAGTTTCCAAATCGTGCATATAGGTAAACCAATAGGAGTAGAGCAACTATTATTAAAAGAATCGTTGTAAGAATTCTAGTCCAGCGTTTTGACAGTATCTTTTTAAAATCAAAAGAAGAGGCCGTTGTCTCCTGAGTTTTATCAGGAGTTGATTCACGTCTAAATTCGACTCTCTCCGGAGCTGATATTTCTCTTTTGATCCGCTTTCTATTTGTAATGTTTTGTCTATTGGTTCTTCTAGTTCTGTTTGCATCAAGAGATCTGGTACTCGGTTTATTATTTCGTCTTTGAATTCGATCTGTTTCACTCTCTTGAGTAGTAAAGATAAAGTCCTCTAATTTTTCACTTTTTTCAGGTCGAGGTCTTCTATTACCTATAACTGAATGAGGTGGTTTTTTTCTATTATCCATACGTTTTTATTACTATCTTTTTAAATTCGATAAATTATACCACAAGCATAAAACAAAATTGTAACGATATTTTGCAACTTTAATCCGAATAGTTTTGTGTTTTCATATAAAAATAGCTGAATTTGCTAATTGAACATTGTATGAGAATTTAAGAACAATTAAAAGATACATGGTAAAATAGTTCAGAATTTAATTGAAACGATTATTTAAAGGAATTAAACCTTTACAAAATCGCTAAATAATGCACTTTTTTGTTGAATTGACTTTTTAATTGTTATAATTAAGTGAATATTTATAATTCAGAAAATTATTATTCTCAGAAGGAGACGATTATGAGCAATCAAGATGAGCGATTAGGTTCATTACTTATCTTAAGTGACCTTGCACTAATCTTATCAACCTATGGAGTCTTATTTGCTTTTAATTATTTAATTGAACCTATAAACGCAAACACATGGATAATATGTACCTTTTTTGTAGGTATTAAAATCTTAATTGTTGGAATCTCCGATATTACTGGGATTGGTCGGTATTACGTAGTCAGTTTACTTTTTGTATTGATTGCCGATGTAATAATTTTCCTGATTAACCAGTTGATGGCGTTTAGCTTGTCATTAAGATTAATTCTTTTTATGACAATCGTCGATATGGTTATGGTAGTTATAGCTATCTTTATCTGGAAAAGAATTACAAAGCAGAACTTTAGACCAATTGAACCAGAGGGGATTAGTTGGGATGATGAAGAATTTGAAGAAAGTAATGTTAGACAACCTGTTTTAGAAACAAGTACTGTTGGATCAAACGATGTTTTCCATTTTGACTCTATTGAACCTGAAGAAGAAGTAAGTGAAAACATAGTTGAAGATGTTGCAACTCCAGAAACAGGAACAAATGAAGGATTCATTAATTTCAACGAATTGACAGAAGAACTTCCTACTCAAGAAGAAATTGAAAAGCAATTAGCCTTTGATGAAGAACTTGGGACAACTGAAAGTGATTTGTTTATGGTGGAATCGCCTCAAACAAATATTTCAGATGAGGAAGCTGTTTCAAATATTAACTTCTATACAGAAGAAACAACTGAAAATAAAACCGAAGAACCTCAAGAAACTGAAGATAACATATTATTTGTAACAGATGAAGGTCCACTTTATGCTGATGATAAATTATCAAAGTTTGTAGATAATGAATACTTCTCTAGTAATGAAGAAGTTGAACCTGAAGCATCTGAAATTGAAGCTCTAGCTGAAGCTGATACTGTAGTTGAAGAAATACCAGAAGAAGAACCTCTTGAAGTTGAAGTTGAAGAAGAAACTGGTGAAATTGAATCAACATTAGAAGACGAACCGATAGAAGAACCAGTTACAACTGAAGCTATTGAAACTGTAGAACCTGAAGAAACAACTATCTTCACAACTTCGAATGAACCAGAAGAACCGGTATTTACAGAACCAGAAGAACCGCTAATTCCAATAATACCTAAAACTGAAGAAGTTGAAGCTACTTCAATAGAAGAGGAATCAGAACCAACTGGTGAAGAATTTAATATCTTTAATTACACAAGTGATCAAATTTTCAACCAGGAACAATCTGAAGCTGAAGTTTTAGAAGAAGCGGATACTGTAGAAGAACAAAAGAGTACAACTGATGCATTTGACGATCTCTTTAATGTTCCTTTGTTTAATGAATCGTCTGAATCAGAGACGGAAGAGCCTCCAATTATGACTACAAATGTTGAAGAAGAAGACAGCTTCTATATCGAAAATATCTATGATTATAACGATATAACAGGTTCAACAATTGGATTTAATAAACGCTTTAGTCCGATTCCGTTTAATGTAACTCAGGATCAACTTTATACCTTAACAAATGATGTTAAAACTGAAATGATTCGTTTTAATGATAATTTGTCAAAATTGATTGATGCTTATAATAAATCTCTACCTTCTTCTAAGAGTAATGAAAAAATAAATGACTTAATATCATTAACTAATCAGGATTCAATAAATGATGCTGATCGAATCATTAGAAATAAGATTGATCTATTAAATCAAAAAGGGTTCGTTTCTGAAGGTTTAATCCATAACTTTGTTGAAATAATTAACAAGTTAAATAATAGAGTATATTCAATTGAAATCGCTCAAGAAAACTTAAATGAAAAGTTAAAACTTGAAAAGGAAAGAGAAGCTGAACAATATAGGCAACAAAGATTGAGAGAGGAAACTCATAGAACACCTGCCTCTCCGTTTAATGTCACTTCCCAAACAAAAGAATATACATCTAAGGAAGAACCTATGTTATCTGAATCTGAAGTTCTGTTAAGAAATGATGATATGGATATAATCATTGACTCAGCAGATTTAGAATTGTTAAAAGAATTTATGGCACAACAAGAGAAAAATGATTAATTTTACACCGGGGATAATAACCCGGTTTTTTTATTATTATGGATAAATTATTAGTATTAGATATTGGTGGAACCTTTATTAAATCAGCCACCTGGAATGGAAAACTTTCTGATGTTAAGGAAACTCCTACACCTCAGACTTATGAAGAATTTGTTTCAACAATTAAAGAACTTATTAAGGAAGTTGAACCAATCAGTGGAATTGGGATTTCCTTTGCTGGTCAATTAGATAGTAAAACTGGAATGAAATATCTTGGTGGAACATTAAGATATCTTGATAATACAAACTTAATTGAAATGTTCAATAAAGAGTTTGGTTTAAAGGCAGCTTTAGAAAATGACAGTAAGAGTGCTACTTTAGCTGAAATGCAGAGTGGCTGCCTGGTTGGAGTTGATAATTCAATATCAATAGTTCTGGGTACAGGAGTCGGTGGAACAGTTGTTGTCAATGGTGAGATTCTTAATGGGTCTTCATTAGTAGCTGGTGAATTATCCTTTTTAAGTACAGATATTAATGCTCCTATTGAATTTGCTTACTTAGCTGGTCAATTATGCTCAACTACAGGGTTAATTCAGTTAGTTGAAGAAAAAACTGGTCAAACGGATCTAAATGGTAAGAAGATATTTAAACAACTTGAAGAAGGTAATGATATTGTTAAAGAATGTATCCAAACCTTTGCAAAGAGAGTGGCTTGGTTAATTTATAATTTTAGCTTCATTACTAATCCAGATGTTATTGCTATAGGAGGCGGTGTTTCAAACCAGGATGTTCTAATTGATATGATTAGGGAAGAGGTTAATAATTATATCGAAGCTACTCCAATCCGATTAAAAGCGCCTGAGATTAGAGTTTGTGAGTATAAGAATTCAGCCAATTTAATTGGTGCAGGCATTAACTATCTAAAACATTACGGATTAGATATTTCTGATTTTGAAAAATAGCTTTAAAAATCTAATTTCAATAAGGTAAATCACTAATTTTGGGTAAAAAAATAAGAGCTCATGATTTATTCGTGAGCTCTTATTGGTTGTAAATCTAATTCATTTATACTAATTGATTTCTTATGTTCAATTGGATCCCAAGTTGTCTGTGGTTTAAAGAATACTTCAATATTGATAAAGAACCAACTAAAAATGAAGTACCAGAATGCGATGTAAGTTCTGTTTAAACACTGTTTAATTTTATGTTTATCATAAAGAGTTGTGAAAACAGTTAATGCCACAGTCCCAAATATTCCAAGTATATAAGATATGAATGAGAATAAGAATATTATTTCTGCATATCCACAAAAGAAAGTTATGATTCCATAAATAGTTAGGCAAAAGAATGTATAAATTGTACTAATAACTTGGAAGTATGGAGCTACAAGATAAATAATCATATCCATGTAAATCCAGTCTTTGGTTTCCTTGTATTTTTTATACAATTGTTCGGAGTAACCATAGAGGACCTGAATGATACCGGTTGACCAACGTTTTCTTTGGTTCCATGAAACATCGAAATCAGTAGGATGTTCGTCATATACTATTGCTTTTGAAGCAAACGCTATACGGTGACCTCTAAGTAAACATTGTGTTGAGTATTCAATATCTTCAGTCATTGTGAAGGTATCAAATCCCATTTCCTTAATTAATTTTGAAGTAACCATAAATCCTGTTCCGTTTAGAACAGCTGACATTTTTAAATTACGTCTTGAACAATTTAGGAATCTATTTGTAATCCAATAGAAAATAGTCTGACTTCCAGAGATCCAACTATCTTTTGGATTTTTACTTTCACGGTAGCCTTGGGCAACTAATTCACCACTTTCTACAACGTCGTTCATCCTATTAAAGAAATCAGCATCAACCAAGTTGTCTGCATCGAAGATGCAAAAGGCATCGTAAATGTCGTTTTCTTCTATGCTGTATTCGAAGAACTCTTTTAGGGCATCTCCTTTTGAGTGAACAGCTAATTTTGGATTATAAATCTTAGCTCCATGTTCTCTTGCAATTTCTTCTGTATTATCAGTGCAATTGTTTGGAATAACCCAAACGTCTAAAAGTTCTTCAGGATAATTTGTTTTTTTGATTGAATCAATTAAAAGTCCAATAACGGAACCTTCATTCCTAGCTGCAATAACCGCTGCTAACTTATTTTTTGGTTCTGTTTTTTCAAAACTTTCATATTTGAACAATCCAAATAAAGAAAGGATGAAATAGTAAATACTATATAATGCTAAAGGGATTCCTAAAATCGCTAATATAATATAAATAGGATTAAAGTACATTTCAATTCCTTTCTAGTACTAATTAAATTCTAAGAAACTTCTAATTTTTGTAGTATTATACCACGTTTTAGGGAAAAGTTTTATCTTTTCTTAAAGAATTCTTAGAAAATAATAAAAAGTTCTTGCATCAATGCTCTAATATTTTTATTTTGGATATAATAAAACTGAATCGATGGGAGGTAAAAATGGATCAAAAATTAAATAACAAGAATTTAGAAGAACAGGAACGAGAGAACAAAATGGGAAGAGAGCCAATCTTACCATTACTAGTATCTATGTCCTTGCCTGCAATTATTTCTATGATGGTTCAGGCTGCCTACAATGTTGTTGATTCAATTTATGTCTCACGTATTGGAGAGGAAGCTCTTGCAGCTGTTTCACTAGTTTTCCCGATTCAGATAATAATCGTAGCGTTATCTGTCGGTATGGGAGTTGGTATCAACTCTGGAATTTCAAGAAGCTTAGGTTCAAAACATGAAGAGAAGGCTGTTTTAATTGCGGAAAACGGTTTGATTCTTGGGGTTTTAACTTCCTTAATATGTATTTTTCTAGCTCTTACTGTCGTAACACCTTACATTAGTATGTTTACTGATAATTCACAAACATTAAAGTATGCAATTCAATATTCACAAATAGTAACGATTCTTGCCTTTGGTGGAATATTGACACAAGCTGGATTTTCAATCATGCAAGGTACCGGAAATATGATTCAACCGATGATTGGTCAATTAATTGGAGCTATTATAAACATCATTTTAGACCCGATTTTCATTTTTGGTTACTTTGGACTTCCTAAATTTGAAGTCGCTGGTGCAGCAATTGCTACAGTAATTGGTCAGATTGTTTCAATGATTTACATTTTAGGAATTGTATTCTTTAGAAAGAAGAATATTTTAAAAGTTAAATTCAACCAGTTCAGATTTCGTTGGCCAATATTTAAAGAAATCATATCTGTTGGACTTCCTAGTGCAGTTATGCAGGGTATTGGTTCTGTCATGCTTACTGGTTATAACTATCTTTTAGCTAGTTATGGAACAACTGTTTTAGCTGTATTTGGTGTTTACTTTAAAGTACAATCCTTTATTTTTATGCCTGTATTTGGATTAAACCAAGGAGCTATGCCAATCTATGGTTATAATTTCGGTGCTAGAAATGAGAAACGTTTCATGGACACCTTAAAGATTTCAATGCTTATCGCAATTGGTATTATGACGATAGGAATGTTAATCTTTGAATTTTTCCCAGATACGGTTCTAAAAATCTTTGATGCTTCTGATGATTTGTTAAAAATTGGTGAAGTTTGTTTGAGAACCATAGCCTACAGTTATCCAGTTGCAGCAATTGGTATTACTATTTCAAATTCCTTCCAGGCAATGGGTAAAGCTTATATTTCTATGATTGCTTCAATCTTGAGACAAATTGTATTCTTGCTACCAGCAGCATTTATTTTATTGGTTCTTTTCGGATTAGATGCCAACTGGTACAGTTTCCTAATTGCTGAAGGTGCAAGTTTAGCTTACTTATTAATAGTATTCATGCATACAAAACGAACAGTATTAGATAAATTTCCAAAATAATGAATAAAGATCACGAACCAAATTGGTTAAATTGGGCAAAACGAATCCAATCACTTGCTCAACAGGGATTATCCTATACCAAAGATAAATATGAATTAGACCGGTATCAACAACTAAGGGATTTATCGGTTGAAATAATGAATGAGTACACTGATGAAACACCCGAAAAAATTAAGGATCTCTTTTGTTTTGAACGGGGTTACCAAACTCCTAAAAATGATGTGAGAGGAGCCATCTTAGTTGAAGATGATATTCTGCTTGTTCACGAAAAAATAGATAACAAGTGGGCAATGCCAGGTGGATGGTGTGACATTGGTCTATCAATAAGAGAAAATATTAAAAAGGAATGTCTTGAAGAAGCTGGAGCTGTTGTTAATCCTACTAAGCTAGTCTGTGTTTTGGATTGGGTCAGTAATACAAAAGCTCCTTTACCTTATGCAATTTATAAAACGGTTATGCTTTGTAACTTTGATGGTTATAAATTTCAGGATAACACTGAAACAATGGAAGCCGAATTCTTTAACCGTTATGATCTACCAGAATTATCTGAAGGTAGAACAAATGAGTTTTTGATTAACTTATGTTTTGAAGCAAGAGATAATCCTGAATATATTCCAATAATAGATTAAATTTTAATTGACTTAATTGTTTATTTAAGTATAATAGAGATCTATTGGGGAATTGGCGAAGTTGGGATCGCGCTTGAATGGCATTCAAGAGGCCACCGGTTCGAATCCGGTATTCTCCACTTATAGATTTGAAAAAATTAATTATTTTAAGCTAGATATCTCTACACTAATTTAAGCGGGCAAATGCCCGCTTTTGTATTTCTCTAAGCTTTAATTAATTCGACCAGTTTAATTAAATCCTGTTTTTCAAAAATATAACTTGTCCTCTTAAAATTTTAATTAATCATACTTTTCTGGGAATTAAGGATTAGATTTTTTGGTTTCAATTTAATTTCTGAAAAATTTGTCAAATCTTGAACAAGATGCTATAATTGCTCTCGCTACTTGAAAATAAGAGTATTCTTATGTTTTAAGAACACTCATGCCATAATTTTTTCAAACCGTCTCTTTGGAGGCGGTTTTATTTTCTTCCCCTTGACCTTATAGTAAATAATAAAATTCGTCGGAATATTTCGTTTGAATTTTTTTAAAAGTTCCGAAAATTGATCCATAACCAATTTACTGCAAAAGATTAAGTCATTTTAGAGTAGATAAAATTTTTAAATAAAAGTTACTTTTCGATTATTGGTGAATACAATCACTTCAATTATACTAATTCGAGTAATCTAAGGTTAAAAAGTGATTTTGTGAATTACTTTTCTTAGTAATACTTAATTAACTTTGTTATAAACATGACAAAGTAAACTTTGGATAGATGAATTTAAAAATTCATATCTATATCTTAAAAAAATTTTAAGTAAATTCAATTTAAGTAGTCTATTATCTTTATTGAGTGAAATTGAAATATAAGCTAACTTATTCGATGGGAGGCTTCTATTGTGATTAAATCGAAATTTTTTAGTATTTTTACTTTACTCATATTATTGACATTTTTAATGGTAGGTTGTTCAACAGGTAAGGACACAGCAGGTGGAGGTTCAGGAAAATCAGGCGATGAAGCAATAGAAAGTACTGAATCTAAAGATTCTTCGAAGTCTGGTGATGTTAAAGCTCAAGATAGTGTTGCTGCAAACCCTAACTCCGATGGAAAAACACCTGTAGTAAAAACTTATGATCAGTTACAACAGGAAAATAATCCACCTGAATTAAGAGAGCAGATGGATAAACTTGCTGGTACTTGGGAATCTGCAACACCTATTGAAAATGGAAATGCTTCAGTTGTTCGTGTAAAAATGGATAACAGTAGAGGATTTACTATTACGACAGGAACACAAGGTCCTGATGGAAAAGGTAATTTTTATTCACGAGTCGGTTCTTATGAGATTGAAAATGGTACAATAACATTTAGTGCCACAACCGGTGGTGAATCGAATGATGGAACTAGTTATAATTTAAGACAAGACCTTGGCGTTTTCCAATATACATATTCCTTAAATCCGGAAAACACACAACTTACACTAACTCCAAGTAATGATAAAGCGAAATTACTTACTGGAGAAGGTGCAGTAGTATTATCAAAGACATGATGAAAACCTCGGTCAAATCCGGGGTTTTTTTATACTTATTATTATGAAATCTTGCATATTAATAGATGGTAACTCCTTACTATATAGGATGTTTTACGGTATGAGACCAATGAACTCCCCTAAAGGTGTACCAACATCAGCCGTTTATGGCTTTATGAATGTTCTTCTTAAAATTAAAGAAGATTACAATCCTGATTATCTTGCTGTTGCATTTGACTACAATGCTAAAACCTTTCGTCATGAAAAGTTTGAAGATTATAAGGCTGGTAGAGAAAAAATGCCTGAAGATTTAGTGATTCAGCTTAATACTCTAAAAGACCTTCTAGCTTCAATGGATATTTCAGTAATCGAAAAAAAGGGTTATGAAGCTGATGATATTATTGGGACTTTAAGTACGGAAGCCTCAAATGAAGGAATTAATACTTTTATTCTTACGGGCGACAGAGATTCCTTCCAATTAGTTAAAGATAATGTCAGTGTTCTGTATCCAGCTTCAAGAAGTGGTTATCAATTTTTTGATATTAATGAAGATTATATTGAAAAAGAATATGGGGTAACTCCTGAAGAACTAAAGACTGTTAAAGCATTAATGGGAGATAAAAGTGATAATATTCCAGGAATTGCAGGAGTTGGTGAAAAAACTGCTTTAAAACTTGTTAAGCAATATCATACTCTAGAAGATCTTTATGAACATACTGATGACCTTAAAGGGAAATTAAAAGAAAGAATTGTTAATGGTGAAAAAGATGCTTATGATTCTTTATATCTGGGGACCATTGTTTGTGATGTTCCTCTAAACGAGCCATTAGACGATTTAAAATTTAAAGGATTACTAACTCCAGAATCTGAAGCAATTATGCATGAATTGGGATTTAGGTCAATTCTTTCTCGATTAGATGAAGGGGAGGCTGGAGAAAATACTCAGACAAAACAAAATCTAAACAGTATTAGTTCAGTTGAAATCACTTCAAAGAATGAACTTCAAGGTTTATTAGGGAGAATAAATTCTAGAAAATCCTATAATATTAATTATTTTCAGTATAATACTGCTAAGAATGATCCGTATAATGCTCCTGATAGTGGTGGAGACATCTATTTTGCAATTGAAGTAGGAAATTTCTATTATTTTATTAAGAATCAAGAGTTAATTAAGGCATTTTGTCGTGGAATAATTGGTGTTCCAAATGCAGATGAAATTCAGGCATATGGGCATAATTTTAAAAATTTAGAAAAAATTTTCAATAGATATAATGCGACTATTACCAATTTAACATTTGATTTATATATTGCTTCCTATTTGAATGATCCTTCACTAGGGCAGTATGATTTATCTTCTATAGCTAGTAGATGGTTAGATGTTGATTATCCAAGTGAAGTTGACTTATTTGGTAAAGGACGATCACTTAAAACAGTTGAAGAAGTTGGAGAGGATAAATTTAGAAATTGGTTAGTTCAGGGTGTTGATCTTATTAAAAAGATTTATCCGTTCTTAAGGGAGAAAATAGAACAAGATGGAATGCTTGGACTCTATGAAGATATAGAAGTTAAGCTAGAACCTGTATTAGCAGAGATGGAAGAGTATGGTTTTAAAGTTGATCTTGAAATGTTAAAAGGTCTCTCAGTTAAATTTGAAGAAAACTTAAATACTCTTGAATCTGAAATCTATGAACTGGCTGGTTCAAAATTTAATATTGGATCCCCAAAACAATTAGGGAAAGTTTTATTTGAAGATTTAAAACTTCCGGTAATTAAAAAGACGAAGACTGGATATTCTACATCAGCTGAAGTCCTTGAAGAATTAAAAGTTCACCATCCAATAGTTGAAAAAATATTGGAATGGAGAAAAATTAATAAACTTGACTCAACTTATGGTAAAGGTCTAATTGGCTTTGTTGATCCTGAAACCGATAAGATATATTCAACGTTTAACCAAACAGTTACAACAACGGGTAGAATATCTTCAGCTGATCCAAACTTACAAAATATTCCGGTTAAAACGGAAATGGGAAGGGAAATAAGGAAAGTATTCATTGCATCGGCTCCTGATAGAGTCTTAGTTGATGCTGACTACTCACAGATCGAATTAAGAGTATTAGCATCCTTATCAGGTGATGAAACGCTTATAAATGCTTTTAAAGAAGGTAGAGATGTCCACGCTGATACAGCAGCCAAAGTATTTCATGAAGAACTAAATGAAGTTAATTCTTCTCAAAGAAGATATGCAAAAATGATAAACTTTGGTTTAATATATGGAAAACAGGCGTTTACTTTAGCAAAAGATTTAGGTGTTTCAAGGAATGAAGCACAAGATTTTATTGATACTTATTTCCACACCTATCCAAAAATTAAGAATTATCTAGAGAGTAGCATCAATTCAGCACGAGAAAAGGGATATTCTCAAACAATCTTCGGTAGAAGAAGATATATTCCAGAAATTAATAGTAAAAACAGGGTAGTGGCTCAGTCCGGTGAACGAATGGCACAGAATATGCCAATACAAGGAGCAGCAGCTGATATAATCAAAAAAGCAATGATTGACGTTAGTGAAGCTCTCGAAAAAGAGAAATTGGATGCCCACTTAATTCTGCAGGTTCATGATGAACTTATTATTGATTCCTCAAAAGAAGATAGTAAACGTGTTGAAAAATTATTAGTTGAAAAAATGGAGAATGCAGTAAAACTTGATGTTCCACTCAGCGTGGAAGCTAAGACAGGCTATTCATGGTATGAAGCAAAGTAAAATAATCGGTTTGACTGGAACGATTGGTTCTGGGAAAACCAGTTCAGCTAAAATTTTTAAAGAAAATTTAGGACTTCCAGTCATTGATGCGGACTTGGTGAGTTTTGAGCTGTTAAAAAAAGGTGGTAAAGGATTAAAAGAAATAGAGAAAGTATTCGGAAAAGAGTATGTTTTAGAAAATGGTGAATATAACAGAAAGCTGATGGCAAAAACTGTTTTTGAGAACCCATATGAGTTAGAAAGACTTAATTCCGTTCTACATCCACTTATAAAAGAAGAAGTCGATAGACAAGTTGAGGAATTAAAAGGCTCCGATTATATAATCTACGATTGTCCACTTTTGTTTGAATCTGGTGAATATAACAGAGTGGATGAAATCCTGGTTATTACAGTAAATGAAGAAGAAAGAGCTAAACGGATTAAGCAAAGGGATGGATTGGCAACTTCAGAAATTGACAGTAGAATCAATTCTCAAGTTTCAGAAGACTATAAGATCTCTAAAGCAGATACTGTTATCTATAATAACTCTAATCTTGAAACACTTGAAACTATTTTAACTGAATACTTAGAATCGTTACGACAACGAGATGAAAGAATTGAAAAAGAATTAGAAATTTACGAAAAAAGTACTTGACATATCTATTGAGGGGATTATAATAGATATGTTACGCAAGCGAGGATGGCGGAATTGGCAGACGCGCAGGTTTGAGGGGCCTGTGAGAAGGTTTTCTCATGTGAGTTCAAGTCTCATTCCTCGCACTTTTTTTGCGTTAAAATGTAAACGTTTACACTCTATACGATTTTCGTATATTTATCATCCAAATGGATTTATTATTACTATAATAAAAAGCTACAGCTAAAGTTTCGAATATTTCTAGTATTTAAACTTCAAATAATGGTAACGTTTAGCATTCAATACAACTTCAATATTTCCACTATTGTATTTTTATTGTTACAAAATTATTCTAGTATCATGTTATAATTATCTAGAATTTTTCAAAGAAAGTGTTTAAACATGGCCGAAGAACAAAGTATCGATAACATGAACGAAGCTGTAGCTGAGCCAATTGATATAGATATAGACGTTCAAGAGGAACCAGTTGAAACTCCTAATGAAGAGTCAACTGATGACAATAAAGATGACACTTATGCTAAAGAATCAGAATTAGCAAGTGAAAATCCTGAAAAAGATAAAAGCGAAAGTAAAACTGATAAGAAGAAAAGAAAAAAGAAAGCAAAAGCCAAGAAGAAGCCTAGGAAGAAGTTTAACTTACTTCAGCGCTTTACTCCTTTGGAGTTAACAGTATTAACAATCGGGCTGATTCTTGCTCTCATATTTATTGCAATCTTTTATTATCTGTATGATTCAGCAAGAAAATCGAATAAAGCCATTCCACAAAATGGAATCGTTGCTAGTGACACTGATAAAAGTTGGGAAACTTTTGTAATAAGTGGGAATAAACCTGCTGCTAAGGAATTTGCTGTAGCTACTTCAACGGTTAATGGAACTAATGGTGTTCAAGTTGATTACAGAATAACAAAACAAACAGTAAAGCTCCTTGAAGATTTAAAGAAACATGCTGAAAATTCTGATGAAAATGTAAATATATTGGCTGGTTATACAAGTGTTGAAGATTATTTAAATAATTACAATACATTGGTCCAACAATATAAAGATCAGGGATATTCAACCGCTAATGCGAATGCTGCAGCTCAACAGAGGATGATGATTCCAGGAACAGATGAACATAGTACAGGATTGTTAGTTAATTTTGGATTAGACGAAACGATTAATCCGGCAAGCTTTAAGGAATCCGAATCCTATAAATGGTTAACTGAAAATGCCTATAAATATGGTTTTGTACTACGATATCCAGAAGGTAAAGAAGAGATAACCCTTCATCCATATGATCCGTCAGCTTTTAGATACGTTGGCGAAGATGCCGCAAAAATTATCAATAGTGCGGGATGGTCGTTAGAAGAATACAACGCTGATGTAGCTGCACAAGAAGCCGCTCTACAGCAAGCTCAGCAAGAACAGGCAGCGCAGCAACAAGCTCAACAACAGCAAAACCAGCAAGCTCAGTAACATAAACTTTATTTTATATAGCAGAATCCAGATTTTAATGCTAAAATTAAATCTAGATTAAACCTGATAGGAGTTATAAATGAAGGAATTTACATATGTAATTACAGACCCTGCTGGTATTCATGCTCGTCCAGCTGGCTTATTAGTTAAACAGGCTCAACCATACGAATCAGACGTTACCATTATCAAAGATGGTAAAGAAGGTAATGCAAAAAGTATGTTAAGTGTTATGGGTCTTGGTGCAAAAACTGGTGAAGAAGTTACAGTTAGAGCTGAAGGTCCAGATGAAGATGATGTAATTACAGAATTAGAAGCATTCTTCAAAGAAAACTTATAAAAAACAATAACCGGAGCGAATCCGGTTTTTTTATTCCTCAAAATCATTAAGATGACTAATTCCAAGATAACAGAGTTCATTTAAGCGATTATATTGTCCAGTCAGTTCTAAGTAACCGATTAAAGCTTCAAAACCAGTTGCTAATCGGTAATCATGAACTGAAGAGTGTTTTGGAACTTTACTGTTTGTATTCCTACCTTTTTTAACAATGGATTTTTCTCTCTCGTTCAGATATGGATCAAGATAAGACACAAGCTCTGCTTGAGCCTGTGCCTTGACATATCTTGTTGATTTCTTATGTAACTTACTAATTTTATGGCTTGAGCTAATTGTTAAGAACTTTCGAACGAAATTTGAGAATACACTATCACCAACCCAAGCAAGAGCCAGCGGGTTTAATTTATTAATCTCCTTGTCCGATAAAATTTTTTCAATTATTTCATTAACTTCATCGGGAGTTAGATTTTTTTCCATTTAACACCTTCACGTGTATCCATTAATTCAATTCCCTGGTTCATTAAATCATCACGAATTTGATCAGCTAAAATAAAGTTTTTTTCTTTTCTAGCCTGTTGACGTTTCTCAATAAGTTCTAAGATCTCTTCTTCTAAAATATTATCTGTATCTTGGACAATATTTAAAACGCCTGTAAGTTCGTTAAAGAGGTTTAATGTATTGACTATTAATTGTTTTGGAGAATCTTCATTAAGTTTAATATTTGCTTCTTTAACTAATTCAAAGATAGCACTAATGGCATCAGAAGTATTCAAGTCATCGTCCATCGCATTAATGAAGCTTTCCTTATAACTTTCAAGATTTTTTATCCATTCTTGATCTTCTTTTGAAAGGTCCTGTTCTTTTGTAACACTTTCAAGGTAATTTAAATTATTTTTAAAGTTTTTAAAACGGTCTAGAGCATTAACAGCAGTTTCAATTAAATCATCTGAAAAATTAAGTGGAGTACGGTAATGAGCCATTAACATAAATAACCTTAAAGCTTCCATGTTGTAGTTTTGCTCTCTTAAATCTCTAACTGTAAAGAAGTTACCGAGTGATTTACTCATTTTTTCATCATTAATTTTAATGTAGCCGTTATGTAACCAGTAATTGGCAAATTGACAATTATTAGCTCCTTCACTTTGAGCTATTTCATTTTCATGATGTGGAAAAATCAAATCTTGACCACCGCCATGAATATCAATAGTTGGACCGAGTAACTTTGTACTCATTGCTGAACATTCAATATGCCATCCTGGTCTACCTTTACCCCAAGGACTTTCCCAATAAGGTTCACCTTCCTTCATTGGTTTCCACAGAGCAAAGTCAAGCGGACTTCTTTTATTCTCACTAACGTCAACTCTAGCTCCAGCTTGAAGTTCTTCTAATTTTTGACCAGAAAGCTTACCGTATTCTGGAAAAGATTCAACAGAATAATAGACATTCCCGTCATCTTGGACATAAGCTTTTCCGTTTTCAATTAGTTTTTCAATCATAGATATGATTGAGTCCATATTTTCAGATACTCTTGGATGAATAGTTGCACGAGTGACACCTAAAGAGTCGGCATCTTCAAAATAAGCCTTAATATATTTTTCAGCAATATCCATAGCCTCTGTGTTTTCTTCATTAGCTCTATTTATTATCTTGTCATCAACATCGGTAAAATTTTGGACAAATGTCACTTCATTTCCTCTGTATTCAAAGTACCGACGTAATACGTCAAAGATAATTATTGGTCTAGCATTTCCGATATGGATATAGTTATAAACCGTTGGACCACATGCATACATTGTGACTTTTCCTTCTACTAACGGTTTAAATTCTTCTTTTTTTCTGGTTAATGTATTGTATAGTTTCATAATTATCTAAATATTTTATTTTAAAAATTTATTATACTATGATTAAGGTGTTTTCCCTTTATTCCCATCTTTTTTATTATTAAAATTATTTGCAGAATTGATGGAAAATAGACACATTAAAATAATGATAGTAAAAAGTTAGTATTATTTTAATGATAAAATAGTCAAGAATTTTCAATAATACAATTATAATTTAGGAGTGAAAATGCGCAAATTCAGGAAATCCCATAAGTTAGACAATGTATATTATGATATTCGAGGACCGGTTGTAGAAGAAGCTAACCGTATGACTCAAAATGGTATGGATATTATGCACTTAAATACTGGAAATCCACCGGCGTTTAACTTGGGGGCACCTGATGCCATTATTCGTGATATTAGAACCAACTTAAGAAATTCGGAAGCATACTGCCATCATAAAGGATTATTCCCGGCTAGAAATGCAATTGTCCAATATTACCAAACGAGGGGTCTAAGAGATATAGATGTTGAAGATGTTTATATCGGTAATGGTTCTAGTGAACTCGTTTCGATTTGTGTCCAAGCTTTATGTGATGATGGTGATGAAATACTAATACCAACACCAGACTATCCGCTCTGGACAGCTTCTACATTTCTCTCAGGTGGTAAAGCAGTTCATTATATCTGTGATGAAGAAAACAATTGGTATCCTGATATTGAAGATATAAAATCAAAAATCACGGATAAAACAAAAGCTATTGTTATTATTAATCCAAATAATCCTACTGGATCAGTCTATCCACCAGAACTTGTTCAAGAAATTGTTGATTTAGCAGTTGAACACGACTTGATTATCTTTGCTGATGAAATCTATGACATGATTATCTATGATGACCAGAATTTTAAGCCGATTTCCACTATGACTAAAGATACCCTTGTTATTACTTTTAATGGACTTAGTAAGTCCCATAGGGTACCAGGATTTAGAGTAGGATGGGCTGTACTTTCTGGAAATAAAGAGGATACGAAGGACTATATTGAAGGAATAGATCTTCTAGCAAGTTCAAGACTATGTGCTAACGTTCCAGCACAACAAGCTGTACAAACTGCACTTGGTGGTTATCAGAGTATTACTGATCTTGTTAAGCCAAGTGGTAGACTCCATAGACAAAGAGATATTGTTTATGAACGCTTAAATGATATTGATGGTGTTAGCTGCGTTAAACCAGGCGGAGCCCTCTATGCTTTCCCTAAAATAGATATTGAAAAGTTTAATATTACCGATGATGTCCAATTTGCTCTGGATCTCTTAAAAAGGGAACATGTCCTGATCGTTCAGGGAACAGGTTTTAACTGGATAAATCCTGACCACTTTAGAATTGTATTTTTACCTGATCCTGATAACTTAAATGAATGTATGGACAGAATTGAACACTTCTTTAATAACTACCATCAAGAATGAAATTTAGATCTAACAATCAAGAAGAATCGATAGATTTTATTAAAAAGTTCGCAAAGGATTTAACAATTCCTTCATTAATTCTTCTAAAAGGCGAAATGGGGACTGGTAAGACTTTCTTTTCGAAAGTATTAGCTAAGGAATTAGGTTCACAAGACTTAACTTCCTCACCTACCTTTTCAATTGTGAATAAGTATAACAGTCCAAAGGGGAATATTTATCATCTAGACTTATATCGATTAGAAGAGCCAGATGAATTGTATGCCATAGGGTTTGATGATATTTTAAATGAACAAGCCGTCATTTTAGTCGAATGGCCAGAAATAGCAGAATTAGATGCTCTTGCAGATTACATTATAGAAATAGAGACAACCGGAGATAGCCAGAGGGAATTTAACATTGTTAAAGAACCGGTTAAAACGAAGTAAACGGAGTAGTGAATGGAGAAAATTTCAGCCATAATCCTTGGTGCAGGTAGTGGTAGTAGAATGGGTAATGAACAAAATAAATTGTTTTTGGAAATAAATGGAATACCCATTTTAGCCCGAACGTTAAAAAACTTTGTTGATTATGGTCTAACCGGTGAAATAGTTGTTGTCTTAAATTCTAAAGATATTGACACTTATAACAAGATTATTAAAGAGCCATATGGATTTAATAATGTTAAAGTTGTCGAAGGTGGTAAAACCAGAAGTGAATCAAGCCTAAAAGGTTTAATGGCATTAGATAAAGACACGGATTATGTTTTAATTCAAGATGGAGCCAGACCCTTTAGCAATAATGAAATAATTAAAGATAATATAGATACAGTTAGAAAATTTGGAAGTGCGGTTACAGGAATTCCGGTAACAAGTACGATTAAAATAACAGATGATAAAGGGAATATTGAAATTTCACCTAAAAGGGAGCGAATAATTGAAGCTCAGACTCCCCAGGCCTTTTCATATCCTCTAATAATGGAAGCATATAAACAGATCGGAACAAAACCTACAACGGACGACTCATCTGTTTTAGAACAACTTGGATACAAACCGCATATTTCTAAAGGTTCTCGGCAGAACATAAAAATAACAACTCCTGACGACTTAATGATTGCCGAGGCAATAGCGAGTTCGTTATCTGAATGAGGATTATATGGAATTTAATGACGAAGACTTACTCAAAATTTATGAAAATATGTTAGTTGCAAACTACTTTGAAAACGAAGTAGACAAACAACTCAAATCAGGAAATATTTATGGTCCAAACTATTTAGCTTTGGGCCAAGAAGCCTGTGCAATCGGAGCAGGAGCTGCTTTAGATGATGATGACCTAGTTGCAATAACCCATCGTGGACATACTCAGGCAATAGGTGCTGGGATTGATCCAAGACTTATTATGGCCGAAATTTTTGGTAAAGAAACAGGTTTAAATGGCGGTAGAGGTGGTTCAATCAACCTACTCGCTCCGGATGAAGGTTTAATCGGTGAGAATGGCATTATTGGTGATTCATTCCCACTGGCCTGTGGAGCTGCTCTAACTCAAAAATTAAAGAAAACAGGGAATGCTGTTTTATGTTTTGGTGGAGATGGATCAGTTAATAATGGAAACTTTCATGAAGCTCTAAATATGGCCGCATTATGGAAATTACCGGTTGTATTCTTCATAGAAAACAATCTCTATGCTAGATCAACTCCATTAGAAGAACATTCAAGTGTTCTAAACCTAAGTGACAGAGCCCTCTCTTATAATATTCCTGGAATAACAATTGATGGAAATGATGCACTAGAAGTTTATGGAATTACTAAACTTGCACTTGATTATGTAAAAAGAGGAGAAGGCCCTGTATTAATAGAGGCTCAGACTTACCGAATTGCTCCTGATTCAAGTGTAGATAAGGATGTTTATCGATCTGCAGATGAAATAAATGGGTGGATTGATGAGGATCCAATTCCAAAATTAGCAGATTATTTATTAGAAAACGGTATAGCAACGGAAGAAGATTTGTACTACAAGGAAATGAGAGCAAGACATAGAGTTGCAGAAGCTTTAGAGTTTGCACAAAGCAGTCCTGAGCCAAGCAAGGAGAATTCACAAACCAAGATATATTCTCCGAAAAAGGAGTAAAAGATGGCATTATTAACTTATAAAGAAGCCTTAAATCAGGCATTAGATGAGGAATTAAGTAATAATGAAGACATAGTTTTAATCGGGGAAGATATAGGCTCTTACGGTGGAACGTATGGAGTAGAAGACGGTTTACTAGAAAAGTATGGTGCAGAAAAACTCTTAAACACTCCGATGAGTAAATCTTCTGTAATGGGTATGGCTGTTGGAGCCGCTATGACTGGTTTAAGACCAGTATTAGAAGTTTCCTCAAGTGATTTTATAACACTAGGACTGGATAACTTAATTAATCAAGCTGCTAAAACCAGTTACTTAACATTGGGAAAAACTTCAGTTCCACTTACAGTTCGGGTTCCAACTGGTATTTTTAAAGATTCTTCAATAAACCAAACACAAAATTTAGAAAGTTTGCTGATTAATTATCCCGGATTAAAAATTGTTTCACCAACTTCGCCACAACAGGCAAAAGATCTATTAAAAGATGCGATAAATGATGAAAATCCTGTTGTTTTTTTAGAAGATAAGAACTTATATGATACTGAAGGTGAAGTTATGGCTGAGAAGGAATACAGTTTAGGAAAATCCGTTATCGAAAAAGAAGGTAGCGATCTTACAATTGTTTCCTGGGGATCGGCATTAAATAAAGTTAAAGAAATTTCGGAAGTGTTGGAAAAGGAAGGAATCTATCCTGAAATAATTAACCCATTAACGTTGTCACCTCTAGATATGGAACCAATAATTGACTCCATTATTAAAACATCTCGATTAATCATTGTCCATGACGGTAACAAATATGGAGGAATTGGTTCTGAAATTGCTGCAGAGGTAATAGAAAGCGATGCTTTTAACTACTTGGATAATCCTATTATTAGAGTAGCTGGTGAAAATACACCAATACCATTTAATAGAAAGTTAAAAGATTCTGTTGTATTAAACGATAAAGATATTTTAGAAGCAGTCTATACTGTACTTGAATAGATTAAAATGGCTGAATATATAAAATTTAATAATCAAGATTTACAAAACAATGATCTATATCTAGAACACTGGCTTGTAAATGAAGGAGATTTTGTAACCCAAAACCAGCAAATAGCATCAGTGCGAAACGGTAACCGGATTTATATTGTCCGAGCACCGATAAATGGTTTCTTTTTAAGTAAAAGTGTTAAAAATGGAGAGAAATTTTCCTCCGGAGAAAACCTGGGTCGAATAGTCACAAAAGAGGAAGCATCGCAAAAAACTATAACGGATACGTTAAGTTCAACTGATATTAAAATCTTAAAGCAGATCAATAAACCACTAAGAACTAAACATATTCGTAAACCGGTACATGTCAAAGCTTCACCTAAAGCAAGAAGTAGAGCCAGGGAATATCATATTGACCTAGAGAAAGTAATAGGAACTGGTCCAAAGGGACGAATTCAATTAAGAGATGTTAATCTCTATATCCATAATATGGAGAATCCGGTTACTGTTAACCGGTTAACAAATAAATCCATCCAATATGGACTTCCACTAACAGGGATTGCGCGACGTATCGCAAGAAAACATAATCTCGATTCTTCAAAAATTCCAGTACCTCCAAATATTCACCGAATCCGTAGAGAAGATGTAGAACGTTATCTTAGAAATCCGGAAGGTGCAGCTAAGGAGATCGAAAAGGAATATAACATTTTCCAACTTTCTGATTTAGAAAATCCAATTGTTAATTACAGTGACTTAGTTCCTGCTGCAATAAATACCGAGGAAGAAGCTAGTCAACCGGAAGTTATTCGTCTAAGTACGGATGAGGAAAGCTTCCAGGAATCTGGTGACATTATTGACTTACCTCAAATTTTCGTTTACCCAGATCGGATTGAAGGACCTACTGAACTTTTCTTAAGTGCTCCAAATGAATTAAATGAAGGAATAATTCGATTATTTACAGATGAAGAGATTACTATTCCATCTGATGGAGTCATTATCTTAAGCACAGATTATGTTCCACTTCCGATGTTAATGGATGTAGTAAAAGTTTTGAGTTTAATTGAACCGGATCACATTAAAGAAGCTACTCAAAAGCCAATTAGACTCAGTTCAGAAGAAGAAAATAAAATTGAATCTGATGATGTCATTGAACTAGAGCAAACACAGCCAGTTACTGAAGAAGGAGCAATAAAGTCATTAAGGAATAGTAAGACTTCTAAAGTTCCAAAAGCTAGTTCTGTTCCAAAGGCTTCAAATTTACCAAAAGTTAGTTCTGTACCAAAGACATCGAAGGTTCCCAAAGCTAGTAGAATACCGAAAGCCTCAAAAGTACCAAAGGTTAGTAGAATACCGAGAGCTTCGCAAGTACCAAAAGTTAGTAGTGTACCAAAAGCATCAAAAGTACCAAAGGCTTCACCGATATCTAAAGTAAGCACCGTTCCTGAAGTTTCAAAAGTTCCAAAAGCAAGTTTTATACCAAAAGTTAGTGTAATTCCAGGAGCGAGTGTTGTACCTAAAGTTAATGTTGCTCCAAAAGAAAAAGTAATTGATAAAAAGGAAATAACTGTTGAACCTTCTAAAGACTTAAATAACTTATCATTAAATGATACAGAAGGAATTGTATCGATGTCTGAAGAAAATAATAGAGAATCAAGAAAGTCTGGACAAGTTAAGAGTGAAAGTTTAATTAGTAAATTAATCAGGAGAAACAGACTGTCTCAGGAACTTAAAAATTCTAGATCAAACCAATCAAAATCAGACATAAAAGAATCACCTGAGAAGACTGAACCTGAAATTACACCGAATATGACGGATAAGGAAGTTATTGATATCATTCAGGGATTAACTGGGAATAACTATTCCGTCATCGAAAATGAACTCGATTCTATGGAAAATAAAATTAATAACATAAAAATGAGTTCAAGTAATATCGGTCATTTATCAACTCTTGTTAATTTAAACTTGTTGGAATTAATTAAAAAGCATAATCCACCTGTTTCACAGATTGGTTCATTTTCTAAGAATTACATTTTATCAACAATTTATTATGTTTTTGAAAAATACTTCGGTTCAAACAAACCAAGTGTTTACTATTTTTCTAGCTTGAAAGATAAGATAATAACATCTTATTCGAGTACTAATTTAGAGATCTTACAGGAACAATTAAAAGACAATCAAGGTTTCTACAAAGATGCTGATCTAAAGCCAGGTGATTTAATTATTACAGAGCTTTTATCTTATAACTTAAGTTCTGTTTCTAACATAATAGATACTGATAAACAAATCGTTTTATATTTAACTTATATTAAAAATTTGGATAGTTTTTCAAGTAAAGATTTAGGAATCAATAGTATCCTAGAAATTTCACTTGATTTTGATACTGAAGTTTTAGATGGAATTGAAGCAATAGAATTTATTGAAGAACTTCGTGAAGAATTGGAAAAATTGGAGGTTCATTAATGGATCAACTAGACTATGATGTTGTTGTTCTGGGAGGAAGTTATGCCGGTATCCAGACTGCTCTCAGCGCAGCTAAAAACGGACTTAAAACAGCAATAATAGAAGAAAACCAAATTGGTGGAAAGAAATACCTGGATTCTGAAAAACCTCTAGAAAATTTAATTAAAAACAACCAAACTCTACAGGAATGTTTTGATTCTAGAAAAAATGGATTAATATTTTCCGATGTTGTTTTTGATCCAAATATATTTTTTGACGAAGTCGAAAAAGAATCAAAAAATTTATCTCAGAATTACATAAAAGAATTAAAGGACAATGGTGTTGATATCTTTATTGGTCATGGAATAGTTAGACCTAA
>CANQOZ010000005.1 GCA_947625585.1 uncultured Eubacteriaceae bacterium | reverse complement strand
CAAATTGAAGGTTTAGTTGTTGATAAAAATATAACAATGGGAGATTTAAAAGGAACCTTAGAACTTTTAGCTAAAAAGATGTTTGGTGATGATGTTAAGACAAGGTTTAGACCTCACCAATTCTACTTCACTGAACCATCAGCTGAAATGGATGTTAGTTGCTTTAATTGTGGCGGTGAAGGGTGCCCTGTTTGTGATTATACCGGATGGATTGAAATGCTTGGTTGTGGAATGGTTCATCCAAATGTTCTTATTGCTACTGGTATTGATCCAAACGAATATTCCGGATTTGCTTTTGGAGCTGGTTTAGATCGTATAGCTATGCTTAGATACGGAATTAATGACTTAAGGTTACTCTTTGAAAATGATTTAAGATTCTTAAAACAATTTGAATAAAGGATAAAATGTTAGTTTCATTAAATTGGTTAAAAGATTTAGTTGACATAGATGTAACACCTGAAGAACTTGAAGATGTTTTAACAAATGCAGGTACAAAGGTAGAAACGATTACACCTCTAAACGAAAACGCAAGAGGAATTATTGCGGGTCGTATTGAAAAAATTGAAAAACATCCAAATGCTGACAGGCTTTTGATATGTACAACCGATGTTGGTAGGGAAGAACCAATTACGATTATTACAAGTGCTACGAATGTTTTTGAAAATGCGATGGTTCCTGTTGCTGTTAGTGGAAGTGTAATAGCAGATGGTACTGAAATAAAAAACACTAAGTTTAGGGGAATTGAATCAGAAGGAATGTTTTGTTCAGTCGCTGAACTTGGAATGCCAAAAGATCTTTTTCAAAAGGAAATTCTTGACGGTATATACATCTTACCAGAAGACTTCGTTAAACCAGGTGATGATTTAAGAGAAAAGCTCTGGGTTGATGATCAGATTATTGATATTGAATTAACTGCAAATAGAGGCGACTGTCAATCTGTTTTAGGAATTGCAAAGGAAACGGCAGCTTCTTTTGATACTTCATACCGTCCAATCGATTATTCATTAGAAGAAGGAACAGAAGACATTTCGGACTACCTAGATGTTTCAGTAGAATCTGATTTTTGTCCTAGATATACAGCTAGGATGTTCAAAGTAAACGAAATAAAACCATCTCCGATGTGGATGCAATTACGTCTGCTCAATAGTGGAGTTAGACCGATTAATAACATTGTTGATGTTACTAACTATGTCATGTTAGAACTCGGTCAACCACTACATGCCTTTGACTATGCTTCTATTGGTTCCGACAAAATTGTTGTTAAAACTAACAATAAAGAAAAGACAGTAACAACTTTGGATGGAACTGAAAGACCAATCACCGAAGATATGTTAATGATTACAAACGGTAAATATCCAATTGCTGTAGCTGGTGTAATGGGTGGTTTAAACTCAGAAATAACAGATGATACAGAACTAGTAGTTTTAGAAAGTGCCAATTTTGATAAAACTTCTATTCGTTTAACTTCAAAAGATTTAGGTTTAAGAACAGAATCTTCAAGTCGATATGAAAAGGGGATTAACTCGGAACTTGCTGGACAAGCTTCTGAAAGAGCTGCTCATTTATTTAATGCTATAGGAGCTGCTACTCCTATTAACGGTTTTATAGATATTCAAAGACTAGATGTTAATGAAGATATTGATATTCCTTTAAATATTGATTGGTTAAATGGATTCCTAGGAACAGAATTAACACTTCAAGAAGTTAGAGACTATTTAAATAGACTATTTTTAGGAACAACAAAAATAAACGAGAATGAGTTATTAGTCAGAATTCCTGAGTATCGACAAGATTTAAGATTAAGAGAAGACTTAGCTGAAGAAGTTGCTCGACTCTTTGGTTATAATAATATTCCTTCAACAATAATGTCTGGTGAAACTTTTGTTGGAGAAAGATCCGATGAACAAATCTTGAAAAGAGAACTAGAAGATCTTCTAATTGGACTTGGTCATTATCAAACAATGACCACCTCTTTTACTAGTCCAAACCAAATGGCTAATCTTTCAAGAAATCCTGATGAAGATAGAGTAGAAATAATAAATCCATTAGGTGAAGAAAGTAGCTTAATGAGAAATACTCTTATACCACAACAACTCGATTTAATCAGTATAAATAATAATCGAGGTAATGAAGCAGGACAATTCTTTGAAATTCAAAAGACTTATCACAAACCTAAAAAAGATGAATTACCAATTGAAGAAACATTAATTGTAGTTTCAGAATATGGTAACGATTCTGATTTTTACGATCTTAAGGGAAAAGTTGAAGCTATTTTGGATAGAAGTGGAGTATCTGATTATAGATTTATTCCTGAAGGAACTGAAACATTTCATCCTGGGAAAAAAGCAAAAATAATTGTCGGTGAAGATGTTCTTGGAGAATTAGGAGAAATTCATCCTGAAGTTGTAAAAAACTATGATCTTCCAAAAAAGGTATATTTAGCTGAATTATCTTTTGACAAAATATTTGAACATTCAAATAAAGAAATTCATTATAAAGATTTACCAAGATTCCCAGAAATAACAAGAGATTTAGCTTTAATTGTTAATAATGAAATAGAAGCTGATAAATTAAAACAAATTATTGTAGATAATGCTGGTGAAAACTTTGAATCAATAGAATTATTTGATGTTTATACTGGAGATCAGATTCCAGAAGGAAAGAAATCAATTGCTTATACAATAACATTTAGAAGTCCAACTAGAACATTAGTTGAGGATGATGTTAATCCAGTAATTGATACAATAATTAACAAATTAAGAAAAGAACTAAATGCAGAATTAAGATCGTAAAATGAATGAAAGATTAAATCTAATAATAATGGCATTAAACCATATAAGCGGTCCGGATAAGAAAAGGGCTCGATTATTATTAGATGCTGTAGTTAAAGAAGTTAAGAATATTCACGATATCAGTTATTCAGATACTATTCGTATTGGAATTGAAAAAGGACTGTTTCTAAAAAGTCAGCCTGTTGGTCAGTTCTATGATGCTTATGACCATGCTATTAGAGCTATGAAAAAATGTCAGGAAAATGATATTAAAATCATTAATGTTTTTGATAAAAATTTTCCAGAAGTTTTAAAATTTAGAAATGGTTCCTATATTTACTATTATAAAGGTGATCTTTCAATCTTAAATAATCCAAACAGAGTAACAGTAGTAGGATCAAGGTTTCCAAGTGAAGCAGGTTATGATTTTGCTTTTGATATTAGCAAATTATTAGTCAATAATGGCTATACTGTTATAAGTGGATTAGCGCAAGGAAGTGATACAGCAGCTCATAAAGCAGCTATTGAAAATGGTGGCGGATCTGTTGCCATTGTAGCTTCTAATTTAGCTAGTATTAATCCAGCTAAAATGCGAAGTCTTGCTGTTGAAATAGTAGAAGGTGGTGGATTAATTATGTCTGAATATTCACCGTTAGCTATTACTAATGCTTCTATGTTTAAGACAAGAGATTTAATACAAGCTGAAATTTCAAACAAAATTTTTGCTTCTGAATTTGATTCAAATAGCGGAACATTACAAACATTAGAATTTGCTGCTAGGTTAAACAAACCTACTTATACTCTAAAGAGCTTGTTAGAAAATAAAAATTTTAATGGTTACCAAACGCTTAAAGATAAACGAATTCAACTAAATGTTTGTGATTGGAATCAATTAAAAGAAATTATTATTAAAGATAAGGTTTAGGAGTTAACTCATGCCTCAAGATGAAATTTTAAATTTACATATTTTAAATACCGATATCCAAGTTCGGGCTGAAAAGGATCAAGATAAAATTAGACAAATTGAAAAATTTGTCCAAGAAGAATTAGATTCAATAAAAAGTAAAAATCAATTTGCTAACCACATCCATATAGCTATTTTAGGCTGCTTAAATATAGCTGAAGATCTTTTTGATTTAAATAATAAATTAGAAGAAGATTCAAAAAATCATAAAGACGAATTAATCTATTATAAAAATATTGAAAAGAAGAAGAATGAAGAGCAGGATGGTTTAAATGGTATTATCACTGCTAGAGAAGAAGAGATTGAGCAATTAAAGGAAAACCATAAAAATGAAATTAATCAATTGATTCAACAGAATAATGAAGAAATGGTTAATTTAAAATCTCAATATTCTAAAGAACTAGAACAACTTAAATCTGATAATCAAAAGTCATTAGACGATTTAAATAAACAAAATGATCAAAAAATTTCCATTTTGATGACCAAACATGATGAAGAATTAAATAACTTAAACAATCAACATCAAAGGGAAATAAATAGGATTACCACTGAATTAAATAATCAAAACGATCAACTGGCAAAAGAAAAGGATACTATAATCTTAAACCTTAAAGAAGATCGGGATAATGAAATTAACCAACTAACACAAGAAAAAGATAATACCATTACTCGTTTAAGACAGGAGAGAGAAGCTGAACTTAGAGCTATTCATAAAGATAAAGATGCTCAAATTGAAAAGCTTACTCAAGATAATGAAGCTTTAGTAACTAATAATGCAGCTTTAACTGAAGATCTAGAAGAAAAAAATAAACTTTTAAAACAATATCGTGATTCTTTAAATCAATCTAAAGAAGAAAATGACTTAAATAGAAAATCTATAATAGATCTTCAAAACCAACTTTTTGAAAACCAGATTGAAATGGCAAAACTGCAAAAACAATTAGGAAGTAATAATCAGCAAAATACTACTACTCACGAAGATTCAACTCCTGATGCTCCTACTTTAAATGAAGTTATAAACAAATTAAGATCAGAAAAGAATTCATAGTTAAATAGGTAAAGTTTAGGCTTTACCTTTTTTTTATTTTAAAATTTAAAGTAAATGTGTGGGATAGGAATAGATTTAAGTTCTTGATTAAAAAAATGGTAGTTAAGGGATAATCCCATAACTACCAAAAATAAAAATAATAAATAAAGGATAAAATTAAGAGAATTAAATGATTTTCGTATAATTGAAAACCACACAATGTTCAAATTAGCTTAAATCAAAGACCGAACTTAAGTCAGCTTCGTCGTTCGTCTTATATTGACTTAAGGGATTACTGTTTAATGCATTTCTTAATTCGTTATTTTCCAAATGAGTATAAATTTCTGTAGTTTGTGTACTTTCGTGTCCTAAAACTTGTTGGAGTGTCTTAATATCTATTTCTCCATATAAATGCATTAAAGTTGCAGCAGTATGACGTAAGGTATGAACTGTATATTTTCTTGGGTCCAAACCTATTTTTTTAATATATTTTTCAATCATATGTTCAATTCCACGAATTGAAAATCTGCTACCTTTTTGACTGATAAAAAGGAATTCAACGCCCTCAATCATTTGATCATGGATCTGCTTTTCCCTTATTGGTAGGTAATTAGCAATTGCCTGAAGAGCAGCATCATTTAAATAGAGAACTCTGTCCTTCTTACCTTTACCAGTAATATGGATCATTTCCTTTTGTAAGTCAGAAACCTTTAAGTTGACAAGTTCAGAAACACGAATACCTGTATTCAGAAAAATAGTGAGAATTGCTTTATCTCTAATACTATGCAATCCGATTGGCGCATCAATTAAGCTTTGTGCTTGTTCCAAAGTTAAATAATGAGGTTGAGGTCTGCCGATTTTTGGAGCTTCTAAATCTTGGGCAGGATTTTCATTCATTACCTTTTTGGTGCTTGTTAAATATCTGAAAAATCCCTTTAAAGTGGTTACTTTACGCTTCCGGGAATTCTCACTATTTTTTAGTTCCTTAGCTGTAAAAGCTAGGAAGGCTATTAGGTCTGGATAGGTTATTGCTTTTATTTCGTCGAGACCAATTTCACTGATATTGATCATTGTATAATCAATGTAATTAGTTCCATTTTTCCTCTGTCTATAAATGCTATTTAAATCAATACGTTTATTTCTCAAAAGTAAAAATCGAAATAACCAGACCAAATCGTGTTTGTAGGAAGTTAAAGTATGATCCGAATACCCTTTTATGGTTAACAAATAATCAAGGTAATCCTGTATTATAGGATTATTTGAATTAATTTCTCTTTGTTCCTTCAATGATAATTCAGGTGGAACATCTGATGGTCCCAAATTTATTCCATATGGGGATGATTTACTTATAGCCATGATTAATCCTATTCAACACTTTTTCGATTTTCTATATTATACCAAATAAATCTGAGATTAAGTATTTAAATTAACAAAAAATGCTAATAATTTTAAATATTACGACATTTTAAATTGTAAGCGTTAACATTTTATTAAAGAACTTTCAAAATATAATTATATCTTATACTTTCGTATCTGTTAAAAGAAAAACTTTTGTTGTAATATTTATTCAAAATGAATAAATATTCATTTCTTGGGAAATAATTTTTGAAAAAATTTGGAAAATAAATAAGTCCGTCTAATGAATGATTATTTATTCATTAAACGGACTTATATAATTGTTTTAATTTATATTAATTCTAGTTGAGCTTTGCTTCGTTTAATATCTTCTCAATATTCTCTTCGGCTCCTATAGCCATTATGTGAACACCCTGACATAAATTTTCATCTTTAAGTTGGATAATAAAGTCTGAAGCTATTTTTATTCCATCTTCAACAGGATTATTTGAATTTTCAAGAATTTTTATTAAATTTTCTGGTACTTTAATACCTGGAATCTCTCTATTCATAAAACGGGCCATCCCAGCTGATTTTAATGGAACAACACCAATTAAAATATTGGTATTCATTTGTGAAGTTCGATCTATAAAAGAACGAACCGTATCTATATCAAAAACAGCTTGTGTTTGAAAAAATTGGGCCCCAGCTTTAATTTTTTTAACCATCTGAATGAGTTGAACTTCGAGTGGTGTATAAACAGGAGAGGTAACGGCTCCTAAATAAAATTCTGGATAAGGTTTATCTAATTGATTATTACCTAAATCCACCCCATTTTCTAAAGAACGAGCAGTATTTAATAAACTTACTGATTCAAGTTCAAATACCGGTTTAGCTTCCGGATTATCTCCATGAGATGGATGATCTCCTGTTAAACAAAGAATATTTTCAATTCCAAAATGTGAAGCAGTTAATAATTCACCTTGAACTGCAATTCGATTCCTATCCCTTCCAGTTATTTGAAGAACTGGTTGAATTTTATTTCTAATAAGCTCAATACATAATCCAAGCGAAGAGGCCTTAACGGAAGCGGATTGAAAATCTGTAACATTAAAAGCATCAATCCTGTCCATTAATCGTTTTGCTACTTTTATTTGTCTCTTAAAATCAGTACCTTTTGGAGGAGCTATTTCAGCCGTAATTGCAAAGTTATGGTTATCAAGTGTTTTCTTTAATTTTGAATCAGGCATTATCTTGTTTACCTTTATTTAAAACTCTACGTTTTGAAATATTCGAATATGAGCGTATAGGTTGTATTTCATAAAGTCTATCAAGTTCACCAAGATTTTTTAACCGTTCATAAATTTCAATCCAAGCACATTTAATACGTTGGTTAACTTCACACCGACCATTTTTAGAACCACCACAAGCTCCGTTTAATAAACCTTTGGAACAGCGAGTTATGGGACAAATACCAGCAGTTCTACCAATCCTACATTCACCACAAGCTCTACAATTTTCAATAAAGTAATTACTTCCTACTTCTTCACCTACAAATAGGGTATTTGTTCCTGGAATAACTTTGATATCTGTTAAGTTAAGTAAAGTTTGAACACCATTACCACATGAGAGGGAAATAATAGTATCGCAATTATCAATATTTTCTAAATCTTTTAAATCCCGTTTTGTCTTTAACAGGTTACAAGAAATGTTTAAAACCTTTTGGTTGATTATATTCATACCGTTTTCAGTTAACTTTTCGGCTAAATCTTTAACCTGTTTACTTCCACCTGTTTCACAAGCAGTTGCACATTCAGAACATCCAAGAATTATTATGTTAGATCCTTTGGTTAATTGGGATAGTATTTCATCAAAATTCTTACTTTCAGTTATTACCAATTTTATTACCTTGTTTAAATGCTTTAACTACATTCTTAGCTAATAGAGATGTTGTTATTGGTCCAATTCCACCACCACAATTTGGAGTTACAGATAATATATTCTCAGCTACTGTATTACAGCTTTCAGTAACATCTCCAGATAAAATAGTTTTTCCATTATCGTCTTTAACTGGTTTACCATTATTATCTTTTAAGTTAGTTATCGTTGCATCAATAACTGTCATATTTTCATTTAACATTTCTGGTTTAATCAAACCACTAACGCCAGTAGCAGTAACAAGAATATCAGCTTTATTTATATGACTCTCTAGATCGTTAGTTTTTGAATTACAAATAGTAACAGTAGCATCTTTGTTAATCATTAAAAGAGATAATGGTTTTCCAAAAAGATTTGATCTATTAATTATAACAACATCCTTTCCTACAGTATCAATTCCATAAAAGTCTAAAACTTCTAGAACAGCTTGAGGCGTAGGTGGAACTAAACCGTTTTGATCATTAATAAGAAGTTTTCCTAAATTTAAAGGATTAGTCCCATCAACATCTTTTATAGGATTAATTGTTTCATTAACTCTCTTTTCATCAATATGCTTTGGTAGAGGCTTAAATACGAGTATTCCTGAAACTGATGAATCCTTATTTAGTTCATCGAGTTTTTTTAAAAAATTTTCTTCACTAATATTTGAATCTAATTCGGTCGTTTCAACTTTAATTCCTAAAGGTCTTAAAATATTACAAATACTCTTTTCATATGAAATGGAACCAAAATCATTACCTACTCTTATAATAGCTAGAGTAGGGGAGGTTTCTAACTCCTTAATTTCTTGAGCTACTTCATCTAAAATTTTTTCTTGTACTTGTTTTTGATTAAGAATCATCTCTACTTATTTCAATATTCAGTTTTGAACTTTCAGTATCAATAATGTCATTAACGATTGAATCGAGTTTTGAATGATATAAATCAGCTCTATTAAGCGTTTCTAAACATTTATTTACATATTCTTCATCTTTAATATTAGTGAGATTGCTCATAATTGTCATATGGCAACTACTTATAGCACTCTTTATTAAACTTGCACATACACCTACATCACAAGCAAGAGATTCACTTACTGTCAATTTTAATCTTTCTAAAACCTCAACTACATTAAAGCAATCAGTTATTATTTCTAAAGGGACTTTATTAGCTTTAATTGAACCCTCACTTAATAATTTATCTTTATTTTCACGGTCTTCAGCAGAGTTTACTTTATAAGAATAGGCACTTTTTAGTTCTTTAAAATTGTTAATATCTTCATCTACCATTCCAGTAAACTTGACAGTTAGTTTTTCTAGATCCTTTTTAAAGTTAATAAACTCGCCTTTAAAAAGTTTCAACTTTTTATTATTGATTGAATAACTAACAATCATAGTGGCAAGTGCAGAAGCTTCACTTGCAGCCATTGCAATAACACTACCACCACTTGGAGCACTTTCTATTGACGATATACTATTTATAAGTTCATTGAAACCTAATTTCTCGTAATCCATTAGAATAAACCTACAATCTTTCCTTCTTCATCAATAGTTATATTATTAGCTGCAGGAACCTTTGGAAGGCCAGGCATTTTCATAATATCTCCAGTTAAAACGACTATAAAACCAGCTCCTGCTGATACAGTAACATCTTTTACATTAAGTTCAAATCCTTCTGGACGTCCAAGTTTTGTGGGGTCATCAGATAGGGAATATTGAGTTTTTGCGATACATATAGGAAGGTTACCATAACCAAGTTCTTCTAATTTAGCAATAGAATCAGAAGCTTCTTTGGAAAAATTAACAGAACCACCACCATATACAGTTTTAACTAACTGAGTGATTTTATCCTTAATGGGTTGATCAAGTTCATAAGCAAAATTGAAGTCGCTTTTTCCTTCTTTTGTTAGTTCAATAACTTTTTTTGCTAAATCTAAGCCACCTTCTGAACCTTTTTCAAAAACTTCACTAACTACAACAGGAACATTATATTTTTTTCCAGTCTTTTTAATTAATTCCATTTCAGCTTCTGTATCCGAAGGAAATTTATTAATTGCAACTACAACTGGTAATCCATAAGTTTGAGTTAAATTTTCAATATGTTTTTCAAGATTAGGCATACCTTTTTCAAGAGCATCTAAATTTTCTTTTTCGAGTTCACTTCTATCAACTCCACCGTTATATTTTAAAGCTCTAATCGTAGCGACTAAGATAACAGCATCAGGTTCTAATCCTGTTGTTCTACATTTAATATCTAAGAATTTTTCAGCTCCCAAATCTGCTCCAAAACCAGCTTCTGTAATTACAAAATCATCGGCTAAATCTAAAGCTAAATTTGTTGCAACAATTGAATTACAACCATGAGCAATATTTGCAAAAGGACCACCATGAATAATTGCTGGATTAGCTTCAAGAGTTTGTACTAGATTTGGTTTAATAGCATCTTTTAAAAGAACTGCCATAGCACCGTTAGCATTTAAGTCTTCAGCTGTTACTGGTTTTCCATCATAGGTGTATCCAATGATTATTTTCCCTAAACGGTCTTTTAAATCCTGGATATCTTCAGCAAGACATAAAATAGCCATGACTTCAGAAGCTACTGTGATATCAAAACCATCTTCTCGGGAGACTCCATCAACTTTTCTACCTAATCCATCAATAATGTTACGGAGTTGTCTGTCATTCATATCGACAGCTCTTCTCCAGGTAACTTGTTTTGGATCAATTCCAAGTTCGTTTCCTTGATAAATATGGTTATCAATGATTGCAGCTAATAGGTTATTTGCAGCAGTTAAGGCATGAATATCACCAGTAAAGTGGAGATTAATATCTTCCATAGGTATAACTTGAGCATATCCACCTCCAGCAGCTCCACCTTTAATACCAAAAACAGGTCCAAGAGAAGGTTCTCTTAAAGCTACAATAGTATTCTTTCCAAGTTTATTTAAAGCATCAGCAACTCCAATTGTTGTTGTAGTCTTTCCTTCACCGGCTGGAGTTGGATTAATAGCAGTAGTTAATACAAGTTTTGCTTTATTTTCCTTAGATACAGGTTTTGTTATTTTTGCTTTATAGTTTCCATATAGTTCTAGGTCATTTTCAGAAAGACCTATTTTTTTAGCTATTTCAGTAATCTTTTCAGGTTGAGCCTGTTGTGCAATTTCAATATCGCTTAACATTTGTTGTCTTCCTTTTCTATAATTAAAATCAGTTAATGAATAGTTTAAATTTAACTTGAAAGATGTTCAATGAATAAAAAAAATTTAAGAAATTTCTATCTAAAAAAAAGACATCAGCTTAAGGATAATGGCAAAGAATTAAAAATAATCGACAATTTTATAAATTCAATTCCTTTTCTGAAATCAAATTCTGTATTTATAACTGTGCCTATAAGAGATGAGATTAATACCTTTCCAATAATAAAAAGAGCACTAGATTTAGGTAAAAATGTTTATTTACCTAGAACGAATCCTATTAATAAAACAATGGAATTAGTTCAATATTATGGGAGTCTCAATGAACTCAAAAAAGGTTCTTATGGAATTCCTGAACCAATAGGAGAGAGTAAAACGGGGTTTGTTCCAGATTTGACGGTCGTGCCAGCACTAGCTTATACAATAGATGGGTATCGGTTAGGTTATGGTGGAGGGTTCTATGACCGATTTTTAAAAAATAATAAAACTTATTCTGTAGGATTAATTTATGATGAATTATTAGTCCCTATACTGCCAACGGAATCAACGGATATTCCAGTTAATATGGTTTTAACTCCTAGTTATTTAATCCAAACGAATACCAATAATTCCCAATTATTACTCTAAGAAACTTCTAAGAAAATTCTAAGATTTAGAATCTAATAATAATGATTTTATAATTATTTCTGTTATGTTATAATTTACAATTATATTTTAGGAGCTAACTAAAATATAATTTAATTAAAGGAATAGAAGAAATTGTTATAACTAGAATAATGATCTAAAACTCGTAGAAGTTGAATTAATTAAAGTGTGGTAAATATGGAACAACGTTATTATTGCTGTATCGATCTAAAATCCTTTTATGCCTCAGTAGAATGTGTTGAACGTGGACTCGATCCAATGACAACAAATTTGGTTGTTGCTGATCCAGAACGTTCTGACAAGACAATCTGTTTAGCAGTTTCTCCATCATTGAAGGAATTAGGAATTAAGAACCGATGTCGTGTTTTTGAAATCCCGGAAAACGTTGACTATATTATGGCTGAACCACGAATGCAAAAGTATATTGAATATTCAGCTGATATTTATGAGTTTTATCTCGAATATTTTAGTATAGATGACATTTTTGTTTATTCTGTTGATGAAGTTTTTATAGATTTAACTTCTTACCTAAAGTTCTATAATAAGACCCCAAAAGAACTAGCCCGATTCCTGACGGGAAAAATCAGGGAAAAATTTGGAGTAGTGGCAACCTGTGGTATTGGTACAAATCTCTACTTAGCTAAAATAGCACTTGATATTTTAGCTAAACATTCAGAGGATTTTATTGCTTTTTTAGATGAAGAAAAATTTAAAAAAGAATTATGGAATCATAAACCACTCACTGATTTTTGGCGTATCGGAAAAGGTATTTGTAACCGCCTAAACAATTTAGGAATATACACTATGGGTGACCTTGCCGGTGCAAATAATGATTTGCTTTTCGACACATTTGGAATTGATGCTGAATTATTAATTGATCATTCCTATGGCAGGGAACCCGTTACACTAAAAGAAGTAAAAAGATTTAAACCAAAAACAAATTCCTATAGCAATGGACAAGTTCTAATGAGAGATTACGGAGTAGATGAAACTGAGATTATAATCCGTGAGATGACATATGAACTATGTCTAAAGTTATTAAAAGAGAATTCAGAAACTAGTTCATCAACAGTATCCATTCGCTATTCAAAAGATAGTGATCCTAGAAAGTTTCATTTTAGTGTTAACTATCACCGATATACAAATGACTTTTCTTTAATAGTTGAACCAATCATAGAAAAGTTTAGACACCTAGTGAATCCAGATGGATTAATCCGTAAAGTAACAATTTCTTTTAATAATATCCAACTACAAACTATAAAACAGTTAAATTTCTTTGATCAAGTAGAAGATCATAATGAAAAGAATAAATTAGAAAAGGCTGTTTTAAATCTAAAAGAACGTTTTGGAAATAATTCTGTTTTACGAGGTTTAGATTTACTCGACAGTGCCACTTCAGTTGAACGACATAACCAAATAGGAGGTCATAAAAAAGGTGCCTAAAAGAGAAAAAATGTCAATTGAACATCGAGCTAAACAATTTTTACCTTTTACTGCCTTAACGGAACTGGAAGTTGCAATAGAAGAAAAAAATAAGAATTATTATAAAAAATTAGAAAATGATCATTATAAACAAAAGGTTAATGAATTAAAGAGAATATTTAGACAATTAAACAATACAAAAAACATTGTTCTAGAAGTAACCTTTTATGATCAGGATGAAACGGTTGTTACTGGTGAATTTAAGGAATTTGATCCTCTTAATAAGACAGTAACAATTGCTAATATGAAAATTCCAATTAATAGTATAAATGAAATTAGGGCAACTTAAAATTAAATAGCTATTTCACAATTAAACCAATTGCCCACTTAAAGACCCGAATACCTTCTGGTTGAGGGTCTTTTGTATTTGTAATTCCTAAATCTTTTATATTTACTATTTCTATATTTGAGTTTATAAATGTTTAGGAAATTTTTGTTAAAATAGAAATGTTGATATTACGTTAAAGTGAGTTTTATTTTGAGTCTCTATAAGTATTTTTATTTGACTTGGACATTGATTGTCATTTTAGGACTGAGTATTGGTTCGTTATATTTTTTGAACAATACATCGGATCCTCAAAATTATGAAAAACCAAAAGAATTTGATGAAATGACTGTTCAAGAAATAAACAAAACAAATCGAATTAACGAAGTACTTAGTGGAATGAATTTAGACCAAAAAATTGGGCAAATCTTTTTAGCTAAAGTACCTGAAGTTAATCAGATTGAAGATATCCAGAATTATAACTTAGGTGGCTTTGTTATTTTTGATCAGGATGTTAAAGATGAAAATTCTGAAACTTTTAAGCAAAAGGTAGCAACTTGGCAAGCTAATGCAGGAATTCCTATGATTATCGCTTCTGATGAAGAAGGAGGGATAGTTACTCGAGTTTCAAAAATTGTTCCGGAAGGATTTCCGAGCATATCTCAAATATATAGTGCTGGTGGAATGCAATTAATTAGTTCAGAAACTGATCGAAAGGATGCAATTCTCAAATCTTTGGGTATAAATGTTAACCTAGGACCAGTTGCTGACGTTGCAGTTAATCCTTCTTCTTACATGTACAGTCGAACATTAATGTTACCAGCAGAAACTCCTTTAGTCGATGCTGCAAATACAACAGCTGAATATGTAAGGATTGTTGTTACTCAATCAAACCTACAGCAAATTGGATCCACCTTAAAACACTTTCCTGGATATGGTGAAAATGGAGACAGTCATAATAATTTAATTGTTGATAAAGAAGACTTAAATACAATTCAGTCAGTGGATTTAATTCCATTTGAAGCTGGAATTCAGGCTGGAGCAGGCGGTGTTTTAGTCTCTCATAATATTTACGAAGCTATTGACCCAACTCAACCGGCTTCATTATCTCCTGCTGTTCATGAATTACTCCGAAGAGATTTAAATTTTAATGGAGTTATTATGACAGATGATTTTGATATGAAGGGTTTGACTAGTTTCACCGATAAAAACCAGGCAGCTGTAATAACAATTAATGCTGGCACAGATATGATTATCTCTTCAACCTATCAAGACCAGATCCAATTAGTTAGAGATGCAGTTAATAATGGTACAATCTCACAAGAGAGATTACGGGATGCTGTTACTCATGTACTCAGCTGGAAATATGACTTAGGGTTAATATAAAGGAATAAAATGTCAATTTTAGATTCAATTAATAAAGCGGAAGATCAAGCTGAAGAAATAAGAAATAAAGCCAAAGAAGAAGCTAGGAATATTATTTCAAAAGCTCAAAACCGTGCACGTTCTGACTCAGAGGAAAAGATCACTCAAGTAAAATCAGAAAATGAACAAAAACTTTCTGAAATAGAAGAGTCAATTAACCAAAAGTATAAAGAATACTTAGATAATAAAAAAGATGAAAATAGCAGTATAGCCATAGCTGCTAGAAAGAATTTAAATAAAGCAACTGATTATATAGTTCAACAAATTTTGAAATAATGATAGTACCTATGAAGAAGGCCACTTTGACATTTTTAAAAAATGAACAAAGTGAAGTTTTAAAATCATTACAAAAGGGAGCTCATATTATGTTTATTGAGCCCGATGAAGATGCCAGTACGGAATCCGGAACCGAATTGGCTAAAATTGAAACTCAAAATAGCGAAGCAATGCTTAGGCTCTTGAATAACTATTCTAAAAAGCCAGGTTTTTTTGAAAATAAACCAAGTGTATCTTACTCCGATTTTTCACAGGATAGTGATCGTGGATTAGATTTATTAAAAGCTATAGAAGAAGTTAATTCTGAAATACAGAGTCATAATTCCACTATTTCCAATTTAGAATCTGAAAATGCTTCGCTTAGACCATGGTTAGGAATAGATATTCCTCTCGATCAGTTGCACAGTTCAAAATCCGTATTTATTCAACCAGGATTCTTACAACCTGAAACTAAAGATGAAATAATCAGTTACTTACAAGAAAACGGTCAAGATATTCAGGTTTTAGAAACTGTTCCTGAAGGTATTGCCTGTGTCGTTTTCCTATATATGAAAGGTTATGAGGAATATCTTAATCATATTAAAGAACTCGGTTTTTCTGAAACAAAAGTTCCCCAAACTAGTGAAGATCCCTTAAAAATTATTCGTCGTAATAATGATGAAATTAAAAAAGAAAGGGAGCAAATAAAACAGTGTACAAGTAAACTCAATGAATATGGTTCTGAGAGAGAACAACTTGAGTTGTTTATTCAACAGGAAGAATCAAAAAAACGTAGACTTGAGGCACCGTTTGTATCCACAATTGAAACTGTTACTTATCAAGGTTGGGTAAGATCGGATAGAACAAGGGAATTTAAAAAGGATATTGAAGCTGTAACTGATGTTTACGATTTAGAACTTACTGATCCTGAAGAGGGAGAAATTCCACCAACAGTAACTAAAAATAATTACTTTTTGGCTCAATTTGAAACGATAACTGATGCATTTTCGCTTCCAAAATTTAATTCACTTGATCCTGCTCCTGTAGCTGGACCATGGTATTGGTTTATTTATGGAATGATGATGGGAGATGCTGGTTATGGAGCCTGTATGGTAATTGCTTTATTCCTGTTTAGAAAATTTAAGAAACCCCAAGGTGAGTTTGGAAAATTAGTTAATGTTCTTTACTATTCCGGCTATACCACGATTTTCTGGGGTATTTTATTCGGCTCCTATTTTGGTGAGACGTACCATCCGATTCTCTTTAATCCATTAGAAGCTCCAATTTATATGCTAATCTTTTCACTTATAATCGGTGTTCTCCAATTATTTAGTGGAATGATCTTAAAAATGGTAATCGATTATAGAGAAGGCCATTTCATGGATGGGGTATATGATGAATTAAGTTGGATGATATTAATTATTGGCTGTGGATTATTATTTCTAGAAAGCACTAGAATAATCGGAATAATTTTCGTTGCAGTAGGTGCTCTCATTATTTTATTCACAGCAGGAAGAGACAAACCAACTATTTTAGGTAAGATTGGTGGCGGTCTACTTGGTTTATACGGTATTACCGATTATTTAAGTGATATTCTTTCTTATTCAAGAATTTTAGCTTTAGGTTTAGCAACAAGTGTTGTTGGTATGGTTATGAACATGCTAGCTGGTATGGTTGCTTTTAACTTTATCGGTTATATTTTTGCCGCAATAATATTCTTAGTAGGTCACATCTTTAATATAGTTCTTAGTATGTTATCAGCTTATGTCCACGATAGTCGTCTGCAATACATTGAATTTTTTAACAAGTTCTATGATGGTGGTGGAAAACCATTTAAACCAATAGAAATTGATCAAAGATATATTGATGTTACTGGAGCTGACTTATCACAGGGTAGTAATGCTGTTAAAGGAAATTTAGAATAATTTTTTTGGAGGATAGATATTATGACAATGGGTTCTGTCTTAGCATTGGCCGGAGCAGCAATAGCTGCAACCTTTGCTGGCATAGGTTCAGCATCAGGTGTAAGAGCCGGTGGACAAGCAGCTGCTGGTGTTACAGCAGAAAAACCAGAACTTTTTGGACGTTTGTTGATTTTACAAGCTTTACCTGGTACTCAAGGTATTTATGGATTCTTAACGGCTGTTCTGATTATGGTTCAAATTGGTGTTCTTGGAGGATCGCCTCTAGATTTAACTATTGAACAAGGACTTTGCTTTTTAGCTGCCGGATGTCCAATCGGTTTTGTTGGTTGGTGGTCTGGAATTTACCAAGGTCAAACTGCTGTAGCTGCAATACATATGACAGCTAAAGATCCTGAAGCATCAGCCCGTGGTATAACAATGACTGCTCTGGTAGAAACTTATGCTATCCTTGCATTGTTGATATCCATCTTAATGATTTACGGAATTAGATTATCTTAGTAAGGAATTAAAATGGCTTCCGATAAAATTATTAATAAAATTCTTCAAAATGCAGAAACTGAAGCATCTCAAATTATCGCAGATGCCAAAAAAACAGCTGCTAAAGAAGAACAAAAAATTAATAATGAAACAGAAAATCGCTTAAATCAATTAGCGAATGAATTCAAAGAAAATTCAGAAGAATTAGAACGCAGAGCTAAGCTTAATGCTAACCTTCAAGAAAGAAAGGATTTACTAGAAATTAAGCAGGAAGTTTTGCACGAAGCCTTTGATAAAGCAAAAGAGCAAATGGCCAATTTAAGTGACAATGAATGGTTTAACTTAGTTACTAAAATTGTCCTTAATGGAACTGATACTGATACTGAATATATAAAAGTTCCAGAGAAAGATTTCCCAAAGTATACTCAATTAAATAAAGACAATATGTCCTTTTTAGACTACTTAAACTTAAAATTAAAAGAACAAGGACATATGATTCCATTAAAGCTAGATAAAAATCCAGCTCATTTTAATGATGGTTTAATGTTAATTGGTAAGTATTCCGATGTTAATGCTTCCTTTGAAGTTTTAATAGAAAATATGAGGGAATATCTCGAATGGGACGTTTCTAAAATATTATTTAATAATGAGTGAAGAACGTAGTTATCCATATGCAGTTAGCAGGGTTAAAGCTAACGAAAGTTCGTTTGTTAACCTGACAACCTGGAACAGGATGTATGAAGGTTCCCTAGATGACTGTTACCATTTATTAAGTGATATTAATTACGGACACGAAGCTAAAGATAAAAATAATATAGATGAATTAACTCAGGCATCAGTAAATTCAGCTAGAGAATTAATTAATGAGATAACGCCAAATAGTGGTTTAACAAATCTCTTTTTATACAAAGTTGATGGTCATAACATTAAAGCTCTCTTAAAGGGATTAATCCAACATGAAGATGTTGAATCAATTTTACTGCCAGGTGGAACAATTACCATTGATCAACTAAATGAAGCTTTTGAAAATGATAATTACGAAAACTTTCCACCAATTATTCAAAAAGCAGTAGATGATTTTGATCCTGATCAATCAGCTTTACAGATTTCTGCAAGTATAGACAATTCGGTTTATAAACAAATCATTTCTGATTTGAGGGAAAAACATAATAAAAATGACTTGGTTGAACATTACTTTTTAACAAAAATAGATTTAACCAACATTTTAACTGTTTTAAGAGCTTATAATCTTGGCTGGGATAGAAACCAGACTAGAGACTTAATGGTTCCCGGCGGAAATCTAAGAGTTTCTGATTTACTTGATGCTTTAGATAAAAATAAGGAACAATTAATAGAAGCATTAGCTCAAGGAGAATTTAAATCAGAAATTTCAAGTTCATTATCTAATTTTTTTGAAACTGAAAATTTCTTTAAAACTGAAATTGATTTCTCCAATATTGCTTTTAATATTATTCACGAAAGTTATACTGATTCTTTTGGAATTGGACCTATTATTAATTATCTGTTAGTTAAAGAACATGAAGCGGAACTGTTACGGGTACTGTTTGCTTATAAACGATCGAACAAACAGATTTCACTTTCTGAACTAGGAATAAAATAATGAATAGCCAAAAATTAGCTGTTATAGGAGATAAAGATTCAATCATTTTATTTAAAACTCTTGGATTTTTAACTTATTTTCCTCCTTTAGAAACCGATGAAATATCAAAAGTAATAAGACGTCTTGATAAAGAAGGTGTTCCAATTATCTTTATTACAGAAGAATATGCCCAAATGGTTCCTGAGACTATAGACAACTATAAATACAGAGCTTTCCCGGCAATTATTCCTATTCCTAATAAAAATGGTTCCATTGGTATTGGAATGAAGGGAATAAAAGAAAATGTTGAGAAAGCTATCGGAACCGATATTTTAAACAATTAGGAAAGAATACTTAAATGGCTGAACCATTTATAAAAGGAAAAGTTGTAAAAGTTGCTGGACCTTTAATAATTGCTGAAGGTATGCCTGATGTTCAAATGTTTGATGTTGTTCGAGTTGGTAAAGATGAACTCATTGGAGAAGTTATTGAACTTAGAGGCGATAAAGCCTCAATTCAGGTCTATGAAGAGACTGCTGGTTTAGGTCCAGGTGACCCAGTTTATTCAACTGGCGAACCACTTTCTGTAGAATTAGCACCCGGTTTAATAGGTGGGATCTATGATGGAATTCAACGACCACTAACTGCCCTATATAATAAAAGTGGAAACAGGATTCAAAGGGGTGTTGAAGTTTTAAAACTGAATACTGAAAAGAAATGGAAATTTCATCCTGTAGCTAAAGTAGGGGATAGAGTTGGTCCCGGTGATACGTTAGGAACTGTTAAGGAAACAGAAGCAGTTACTCAAAAAATTATGGTTCCTGAACGAACATATGGGACAGTTGAATGGATCTATGAAGGTGAAGCAACTATAAAGGAACCGATTGCCAAGTTAAAACTGGAAAATAAAGAAGTTAAAGAGATTCCAATGCTAAGGAGTTGGCCAGTTAGGAAGGGTAGACCTTATGCTGAAAAATTTGCTCCAAATGAGCCAATGGTTACAGGTCAAAGAGTTATTGACTCACTATTCCCAATTGCCAAAGGTGGTATTGCTGCTATTCCTGGACCTTTTGGAAGTGGTAAAACTGTTGTCCAACATCAATTAGCAAAATGGGCAGATGCAGATATAATCGTTTACATTGGATGCGGCGAACGTGGAAATGAAATGACTGACGTTTTAATGGAGTTTCCTGAATTAAAGGATCCACGTACAGGATTATCATTAATGGAACGTACCGTACTAATTGCTAATACTTCTGATATGCCTGTTGCGGCACGTGAAGCTAGTATCTATACTGGAATATCGATAGCTGAATATTTTAGGGATATGGGTTTTAAAGTAGCTATTATGGCTGACTCAACATCTAGGTGGGCTGAAGCTCTTCGTGAAATGTCAGGAAGACTTGAAGAAATGCCTGGTGAAGAAGGCTATCCGGCTTATTTATCTTCAAGATTAGCAGAATTTTATGAAAGAGCTGGATTTGTTCGTTGTCTAGGTAAAGATGAGGACAATAAACCACGTTACGGAGCCGTAACAGCTATTGGTGCAGTGTCTCCTCCTGGTGGAGATATCTCGGAACCGGTTGCACAAGCGACATTAAGAATAGTAAAAGTTTTCTGGAATTTATCAGCTCAATTAGCGTATCAAAGACATTTCCCAGCAATTGACTGGTTACAGAGCTATTCACTCTATTCTGAACAAATGTATCCTTATTTTAATCGAGTCGTTAATGAACATTGGAGTGAAAACATTAAGGAAGCTTTAAAAATTTTACAAAGAGAAGCGGAACTAGATGAAATTGTCCAATTAGTGGGTTTTGATGCAATAGCTTTTAATGACAGAATGCTCTTAGATTGTGCTCAGTCAATTCGTGATGACTTCTTGCATCAAATTGCATTTGACAAAGTAGATACCTATACTTCACTCGATAAACAGTATCAGATGTTAAACATGATTTTACTCTGGTATAAATTGGGTTTAGATGCTCTAGACAAAGGTGTTAAGTTCGAAGATCTAGAACATATGGCAGTAAGGGAACGTATTGGAAGAATGAAATATGTTCCTGAGTCCGATATCAAAACAGTTTATCCTGAAATTCATAATGAACTTGAAAATGAAATTCGGGATCTCATTGATAAAGTAGTTGATGAATCATAATGGAATTAAACAGAGAATATAAAACCATAGAAGAAGTTGTTGGACCATTAATGGTAGTTGATCACGTTGAGGGTGTTAAGTTCGATGAACTTGTTGAAATTGAAGAAAATAATGGTGATCAACGTTTAGGACGAGTACTTGAAATAAATGATGATAAAGCAATCGTACAATTATTTGAAAGTGCTCAAGGTCTACGACTTACTGACTCAAAAGTTCGATTTAAAGGGCATGGGATCCAATTAGGAGTCTCTCCTGATATGTTAGGTAGAATTTTTGATGGAATGGGAAATCCAATGGATAATGGTCCTGAAATTATTCCTGAAGAAGTTCTTGATATTAACGGAGCACCTTTAAATCCTGTAGCGAGAGCCTATCCTGATGAATTTATTCAAACAGGAATCTCTGCAATTGATGGATTAAATACACTTGTTAGAGGACAGAAACTTCCTGTATTCTCCGCTTCAGGTTTACCTCATGCTGAATTGGCAGCCCAGATTGCTAGACAAAGTAAAGTTTTAGATGATAATTCTGAATTTGCTGTTGTATTTGCTGCTATAGGTATTACATTTGAAGAAGCCAACTTCTTTATGGAAGACTTTAGGAGAACAGGTGCTATTGATCATGCAGTCCTGTTTATGAATTTCGCTGATGATCCACCAGTTGAACGTATTTCAACTCCTCGAATAGCTATTACTTGTGCTGAATACCTTGCTTATACTCTTGGAATGCAAGTTCTGGTAATTATGACTGATATTACCAATTATGCTGAAGCTTTAAGAGAAGTTTCAGCTGCTAGAAAAGAAGTTCCAGGAAGAAGAGGTTATCCTGGGTACTTATATACTGACCTAGCAACACTCTATGAAAGAGCTGGTAGAATTAGAGGGAATAAAGGATCTATTACCCAAATTCCAATATTAACAATGCCTGAAGAGGACAAGACACACCCAATTCCAGACTTAACTGGTTATATTACAGAAGGTCAGATTATTCTATCTAGAGATTTATACCGAAAAGGTATTATTCCTCCAATAGATGTTCTACCGTCTTTGTCAAGATTGAAAGATAAGGGTATTGGTGAAGGTAAAACCAGAGGCGATCATTCTGATTTAATGAATCAATTATTCTCTGCTTATGCCCGTGGTAAAGAAGCAAAAGAATTATCTGTTGTTTTAGGTGAAGCAGCTCTTTCAGATATTGATAAGCTTTATGCTAAATTTGCTGATGAATTCGAAATGCAATATGTTAATCAAGGTTTCCATACTAATAGGACAATAGAAGAAACTTTAAATCTTGGTTGGAAGCTATTAGGAATTTTGCCACGATCTGAACTAAAGAGAATTAATACTGAATGGTTAGATCAGTACTATGTACCAGCTGTAGCTGATGATTATGAGTTAGAACAGGATTGGGTAAACCAAATTGAAATAGACGAGGAGGATTAATCTATGATTAATGTTAATCCGACTCGAATGGAATTAACCAAGTTAAAGCGAAGGCTAGAAACCGCTCAACGAGGACATAAACTCCTTAAAGACAAACGTGATGAAATGGTTCGTCGATTTATGGCTTTAATTAGACGAAATCAGGATTTACGTAAAGTGGTTGATGAAAAATTGGAAAATGCAATCTCTAAGTTTTCAGTTGCTCAAGCTATAATGGGAACAGAGCAAGTATATGAAGCTCTTCTTTGTCCTGCCAGAGAAGCATCGATAACCATCAAAAGGAATGTTATTATGAATGTTGATGTTCCTGAAATAGACTTTACTGTTGGTGAGGAAAAGAACGATCTCCCATATGGTTTTGCTTTTACAACTGGAGAACTCGATAAGTCAGTCCTAGATATGGCTAATTTATTACCTGACTTAATTAAATTAGCTGAAATTGAGAAAACTTGTAACATCTTGGCTGATGAAATTGAAAAAACCAGAAGAAGGGTAAATGCTCTAGAACATATTATGATCCCAGAAATGGAAGAAACAATAAAATTCATATCTATGAAATTAGAAGATAATGAAAGAAGTAATATTACCCGACTAATGAAAGTCAAAGATATGATTGCTGAAGAAAATGTATAACCTCCGGTAATACTGGAGGTTTTTTTATCTATATGTTTTACGTCTATATTTTAGAATGCTCAGACCATACCTTATATACTGGATATACTACAAACATTGATAATAGATTAAAATGTCATAATGCAGGTAAAGGTGCTAAATATACTAGAAGTCGTTTACCTGTTAAACTTGTTTATACAGAAGAATTTAAAACAAAAAAAGAAGCAATGAGCCGGGAATGGAGAATTAAAAGATTAAATAGAAGGGAAAAATTAAAATTAATTAATCAAGATAATGGAATTGAATAATGAATTAACAAATCTCACTATGCATCCGTTAAAAAGTGTTCTTGATGATTTTAGTGTTAACCAAAACCTAGTTAATGGAACCCAGCTTCTATGTCTTTATTATGGACTTGTTATTTTATTTTATATTCTTGATGCTGTTGTTGATTATAAAAAGAGTAAAAATATTGAAATATCAACTAAATCTCCTTTTCAATTATATTTATCAAAACTTTATACTTCTTACAAAAATTATGGATTGTTTTTTCTAAATGGAATTATCCTAATAATTTGTATTAGTATTATTATTTTTAACATTGGTTTTAACTGGAGGTTAATACTAAATATAACAGCTAGTGTTTTGTTTTTTACATTTTTCATGAAAATTGTATTGCGAATTTTTGTAAATAGGCATAGTTATAAAGATGAAATGACGATACGTATCGTTAATACAATCTGTTTTATTCTACTTGGTAATTATTTCTGTTATAACATGTCATTTATATCGTCTCCAAATCTCTTAGTAAGCTTAACTGGACTAACAATTGGTTTATTACTTTGTGTATACATTATGTTAAACTCAATCTTTAATCCAAAAATATTACAAAAAGATACTAAAGTTCACTATATTTATTCAGAGTCCTTTGGAATTTTAAAGGGAATGTTAGTTGTCTTGTTTTGTATGGTAGCAACACTCTATTTAATGGTTTACTGTTGTTACAGAACAAGTCCAAGCTTTTATGCAGCTAGTGGTAACGAAATTTTTAATGAATGGGATTTATTTTACTATCTGATTATCTCTTTTACTACGATTGGTTATGGCGATATTGTTCCAATACGTTTTCATAATATGTTTTACTCACGATATGTAGCTATTTTAATAGGTTTATCAAGCCTATTTACTACAGCGTGCTTTGTAGCAGCTGTTATTTCAACTGCTAATTCTCTTGCAAAAAGTTCTAGAGATTATGAAGAAGCTCACGAAGGTGCGACTTGTTTCTAAGTGAAAAGCTTAGACACAACTATCGTTGTGAACGGACAATCCGATAG
>CANQOZ010000004.1 GCA_947625585.1 uncultured Eubacteriaceae bacterium | reverse complement strand
GTTGATATAGCATTAACTACAGACCAGGATCTTACTGCCACAGACAGCTCTGCTTTTAAGATTCAAAACAGTACAATTAGACTATTTGAAAAATTAGCTAAAGATTATGGTGGAAGCATTAAAATAAAGAGGTTAAAGTTAAAAGAGCGTAATGATTCCCTAAATTATTTAGCTAATGGACTATTTTCTTACAACCCAAAAATTTTTAATGGCAACAGTCCAAATGTATTTTTGTATGAGCAAAAGGATCCATGGGATGAAGTTAAACTTGTTGCTCAATCTGTCTTAGAAGACAACTTAAGAGGTGTTCCATTCTCACAAATTGCTGTTATATCCAATTCTCCTGAAACATATGATTCTATTGTTAATCGAATTTTCTCCCAGTTTAAAATTCCAACGTTTTTTGACGAGAACCATAAGGTAATTGATAACCATTTTATTCAATCTATTCTTTCTGCTCTCGATGCTGTCAATTCCAACTTTAATAAAGCAGATGTTTTAACTTTTATTAAAAGTGAATTTTCAGGTTTTTCATATGATGAAGCTGAATTATTAGAAAATTATGTTATCGAAGCCGGAGTAAGGGACTGGGAGTGGAAATCACCTTTTAAAAGAGTTCCATTTTCATGGCAGTTAGAAGAAGAGGATTTAAGCGAAGATCATATTGTTAACCAAGTTAGACAGAAATTTATGGCTAATTTAAGCGACTTTGTTTTAAATAAAAAATTATCGTTAACTTATTCTGAGTGGATTAAATTATTAGAAGAGTTTTTAACTAAAATCAAGGCTCAGGATAATTTAGAGAGATTAGCTGATGATATGTCTGAAAAGGGAGAGTTAGAACTTTCATTAAGATACAGACAAATTTGGAATATATTAGTTGAAATCTTAAGACAAATTGAAGAAGCTCTTGGTAGTGAAGAGACAACTCTAAATGATTTTATTACAGTTTTAAAATCTGGAATAACGAGTTATACGGTAGGTGTTATTCCTGAAGATGATGAAGCTGTTATTATTTCCTCACTTGATAGAGCAATTTTACCTGAAACCAAATGCATCTATTTTCTTGGATTAAATGAAGGTATGTTCCCAAAAGGTTCAGGAAATAATTCATTACTTTCTGATTATGATCGTGACCAATTGTCTAAGGTTTTAGATCTAGGTTTTGATAGCATTAAAAACAATCACTTTGAATATAACTTAGAAGAATCAAAATTCTATGTTTTATTAAGTAAAGCTTCCGAGAAGGTAAGTTTTACTTATCATTTATACGATATGGATGGTAGTGAAAGTTTTAAGTCTCGATATGTTGATGTATTGCTAGATATCTTTGGGGAAGGAATTAAAAGAGGTAATAAACCATATTACAGTTTATTAACTCCTGAAAGAGCCAATATTATTTTAGAAAGTCTAGCTACTCATGAGAAATATGATCAAATCAGAAGTATTTTAGAAGAATGGTACAGTGAACACCCAGAAATAGAAGCAAATCAGAGAATTGAAAGATCCTATGTTAAGTTAGATGATGTTTTAAGAGAAACTGATGCCTTCGAATTATTTCAGTCTAGAGATAATATGCAGCATGTTAGTGTTTCTAGACTTGAAAATTATGCTGATTGTGCTTTTAAACATTTTTTAAATTATGGGATCCATCCTCAAGAGAGACAAGAATACGAAGTCACTAACATAGATACTGGGATTATTATTCATGAAGTATTTAATCTGTTTTTGTCGGATCTAATAGATGAATCAAAACGTAATAGTGGAATTTTTAAAGATAAAGTTAATAAATTAGTAGAAAATCAAAATAATTTTCAAACAGAATTTAACAAGATCTTTAATGAAGTTCTAAAACTAGATGTGTTTAAGCGCTATTTCCATACTGCTAATTCAAGATATCTTATTGAAAAAATAAAACAAGTTTGTATGGTAGCTGTTAAAGTCTTACTTCTACAACTAGAAGATTCAAACTTTGTTCCAGTTAAACTAGAGGAATTTTTCAGAGAAAGTTTCTCGGATAACTTTGTTATAGAAGGTAGGATTGACAGGATCGATGTTGATGAAGCGAATAATCAAGTTAGAGTTATTGATTATAAAACAAGAGGTAAGAATTTAAAATATGTTGATATTCTTTATGGGAGATCACTTCAACTTGCTATCTATTTAATACAAGCTGTTAAAATGTTAAATTCCGAAAATAAAGATTTAAAAGCTGAGGGAGCCTATTATTTTAGAACAATAACGGAACATTTAAAAGCGACTGATTTTGGTTCTGATGACGAATTTTATACAACACTTCAGACAAAGTATAGATTATCTGGTATAGCAACTAACGAAAATAAATCAAAAGAAACTAAAGGTGGTAAGAAAGATAGCTTAAATATGTTAAGTTCAGAAGAATTTGACTCACTCTTAGAATACTCAAATAAAGTTTTAAAAGATTTATCTTCAGATTTAGCTAGTGGAAAAATTAACATTAATCCTGTTGTTATTGAAAATAAAGCTGAAAGCTGTACTTTTTGTTCATTTAATTCTATATGTAAATTTGACCCGAACTGTAATGAATTTGATTATCGTGACAGGTCACAATTGTCTAAGAATGACTTCTTTGAAATAGTAGAAGAGGAAGCTGATAATGAGTGATTTCAAGTGGACTGAAGATCAACAAAGAGCAATTGACATTAGGGGAAAGAACGTTTTAGTCTCAGCTGCTGCTGGTTCTGGTAAAACTGCACTTTTAACAGAAAGGTTAAAGGAATTAGTTCTAAACGATGGTGTCAATTGTACAAACTTATTAGTATTAACTTTCACAAGAGCTGCAGCTACGGAGATGAAACAGCGTTTTAAACAGAACTTGTTTAATTCTTTAAAGGAAAATAATAGTAAGCTTAAAGAAGAAGAAATAATTGATCAAATTAATTATTTAACTGATGCCCAGATTTCCACTATTCACTCCTTTGCTCAGTCAATGATAAAACGCTACTTTCAAGTTTTAGGAATTGATCCAAACTTTCGAATTGTAGATAAGGCTGAAGGTGAATTAATAGTTGCCCAAGCGCTAGATGAAGTTTTTGAAGAATTATTTACAAAACATGAAACTGAACCAGATGATACAACAAAAAACTTTGTTGAGTTAATCAATCTATATGGTGGTACAGTTACGAATGAAGATTTAAAAAGATTAATCGAATCTTTTAGGGGTTTCTTACTAACTTTGATTGATCCAGATGAATGGATGTCAACTATTCTAGAGAAATTCTCGGAAGTAAATGAAGAGAATTTTTATGATTCACTACTTTTAAAACCGTTATTTGACTCCATGTGGAGCAAAATGAATACAGCTGCTGAAGCTTATAAAACTATTTCAAAAGAATTTCCCAATATAAATGGTTGGAAAGATACAGCAGCCGGAAAGAAACAGTTAATTAAGGAACTTGATTGGTTTGATGACTTTTCAAATATTAAAGATAATAAAACATTTATTGAACAATTAAAAATCTTCCCTCAAGGTTCAGTTATATTCCCAAAATCTGGTGGAGAGCTTTCAAAAGAGTTGTCTCAAATAAGGGGTAAAAAGACTTCGAATAGTTTATACAGTCAAATTTGTTCTGTAGCTGAAATTGCTAAAAAATACGATATTCAAAGTGAATACTTTAAAACTAAAGAACTCACTAGACTTTTAAAGAATCTCTTTGACCTTAGTAAATTAGTTAATGAAAGAATTAACTTTAAAAAAAGGGAACGAAATGTCCTAGATTTTAATGATTTAGAACATTTCTTATTTGAACTTTTAAAAGATGAAAATATAAGACAGGATATTCAGGGGCAATATCGCTATATTTATCTAGATGAAGCTCAAGATACTAATGGAATCCAAGAAGCTATTTTAGAAAAAATTAAAAAAGGAAATAATCGTTTTATTGTTGGGGATATAAAACAGTCTATATATCGTTTTAGAAATGCGGATCCAACAATTCTAATTGAAAAATATCATACTTTTGATAAAGATGAAAATAGTGAGTTAGTTCTTTTAAATCAAAATTTTAGATCAAGACCAGAAATCATAGATGCTATTAATAGTATTTTTGAAAGGTTAATGACTGAAAAATTAGGTGAAATTGAATATAACGATGAAGCTAAATTAGTAGCTACAAGAGAGAGCAACTCAGTAAGGCCAGAAATAAATATTATTGAACTTGATAAATTTGATGATAGAGATCAGATTCAAGCGCTTTATATAGCAGAAAAAATAAAGGAGCTAAGAAAGCAAGGTATTAATTATAGCGATATAGCAATACTTTACAGGACAGTTAATAAAACTGCAGAAAAAATCTTAAGAGTATTAGCTGAAGAAGGGATACCAACTCGATTTGAAGGTGACGGAATAGCTGTTAATACTAGAGAAATAGATACTTTTTTAAAATTATTACAACTAATTGATAATCATAAACAGGATATCCCTCTACTTTCCATAATGAACTTACCAATATTTGGATTTACACTAGACGAGCAATCTCAGATTAGAATGACTTATCCTGAAACTCCTTACTTCTATCAGGCAGTTGAAGCTTACATGGAGGAACAGGATAATGATTTAGCTGATAAATTAAAGAAATTTTATGAAAAGCTAGACAAATATCGTGAAGAATCTAAACATATTGAAATTGATGATTTCATATGGGATTTAATGTTAGATAGTGGAATTTATAACTACTTTGGTAATATGGAAGGTGGTGTCGAAAGGAAAGCTAATCTTCGACTTCTATTAGAAAGAACAAAAAGTTACAAAGAGTCATCACTAAAGGGAATAACTTCTTTTTTAGAGTTTGTTAAAAATCTTGAAAAGAATGGTCAAAGCTTAGATACAGGAAATGTTAGTAGTGATACAGATGATGTAGTCAAGGTAATGTCTATTCATAAAAGTAAAGGTTTAGAGTTCCCTGTTGTTTTTGTAGCCGATTTAAATAAAGCTTTTAAAAGAGTTTCTACTTCAAATTTTCTTTTCCATAAAGATTCCTTTTTTGGGGGAAAATATGCTGAGTTAAAGGACGGTATACTGGTTAAATCAGATACTATTTTAGAAGAATCAATTAAAACATTACTTACTAATGAACAATTATCAGAAGAATTAAGACTCCTTTATGTCGCTATGACAAGAGCAGAAGATCAACTATATCTTGTTGGAGCATCTAAAAATTTAAGCAAAGATAAAGGTAATTGGTCAGATGGTGATAATCCAGAACAATTATTAAACTCAAATTCCATGCTTGAATGGATAATGAGAGCAATAAATAGTTCACCTGATTACAACCCTCAGACTCTAAAGACAGATTCCTGGGATATTCATCTTTTAACATCTAAACAAATTAAAGAAGGAATAAATGGCAATGTTGAAGTTGAAGTAATTAAAGATGAGGATTACTATCAACTAAAAGAGCAGATTTATAAGCAAATGGATAAAGAAGAGCCTAAAACTGTTAATAATAAGCCAATGAAATTGTCGGTCTCCAGAGTTAAACATCAGGAGATTTCTGAAGATGAACCTATTGAATTAGTTTCCTTAGAAGAGAATAAAACAGGTTTTTCTCCATTAGAAATAGGAACTGCTACTCATAAGGTAATGCAACAAATTGATTTTAATAAAGTTTTAGAAAGCAATAATTTAGAAGATGCAATTACGAATGAAATAGCAAGAATTGCTGAAGATGGTTATATTCCTGTTGAAATAATTCCGGATTTAGATCCATCAGAAGTATTGTATTATTTAAATTCTGAAATAGGTCAGAGGTTTATTAAAGCTTTAAAAGAAGATCCAGATAATATTTTAAAAGAGTTTCCATTTCTATATGATACAGATATTAATGAGGTTTATGATTATGGTCTAAATAGACCAGTTGAATTATCAGGAATTATTGATTTGTGTTTTTTAGAAGATGGTGAATGGATTCTAATTGACTTTAAGACTGACCGATTTAGGGGAGAAAAACAGTGGGAAAATACTCGAAGAGAGTATGCTACTCAGCTTAATCTTTATGAAAAAGCTCTTAGTGATTTAACTGGAATTAACGTTAAAGAAAAGCACTTAGTTTTACTTAATCAAAAACGAGATGAACTGATTGCTTAGTATTATCAGAAATTCTATTAAAAAAGTTAGTAAATTAAAAATGCCTTGTTTAATATTTATCAAAGTAAATAAGGCATTTTATTTGACTTAAAATTCATATCTAAAAAAATTTAATGTACTAAATCCAGATTAATTAAGGCATTATAAGATATTCTTTTATTCTAAAATCTTTTTGTAATAATAATTGATCTAGATTAATGAAATTTCTAATATTTCCTAGTTTTATGAATTATCTCTTAAATCTAAATTCATTACATTATAAGAGAAACTGTTACCGTTATCTAATTGGACCATTTCCGAATTCAGAATTTTATAATTTCTGTTTTTATAAAAATTTTAAGCAGGAATCGATGATTCAAGAATAATTGAATTATAATTTTTTTCAATTTGTTCTTCTATAAAGTTCATCAAAAAATTACCTGCTCTAATATTTTGATATTCAGGCATTATATAAACAGCAAAAATGTGATTTTCTTCGAAATCACCAGTGCCGATAATTTTTCCATTATCTATGAGAACGTAATAGTTTCCCTTTTTAATGCGTTCTATAGTGTTTTTTTCATGTATTTCTAAGAAATAATTAACAATGTTATCGTTATTAGTAATCGAGTAACTTTTTCTAATAGTTGATTGAAAAACTTCGAGAATATCATCAATCATCTCAACAGTAGCTGGTTCAATTTTAAAATTATTAATTATGATAATTTTTTTCGAATGAAACTTTAGTAAAAAAACAGGTGAACGAGTCACCTATTCATTTTCTTCTAAATCTTTATAATCTTCTTTTAATCTTTTTACTAATAAACCAGCAACGTCAGTAATATTTCCGGCTCCAACAACCAAAACTAAATCACCCTTTTCTAGATTGTTTGACATAAAATCAACAATGCTATCGAATTCTTTCATAACAATTGTTGGAATATTATATTTTTCTTTGATTATCTTAGCTAGATCTTCGGAGTAGATATGATAATCTTTATTATCTTCTCGATCTGAGTAAATATCATTTAAGATTAGTTTATCCGCTCTTTCGAAAGAATCTACAAAGTCATCAAATAAATCTTTCGTTCTAGAATAAGAATGTGGTTGAAAAACAATCCAAAAATTATTGTGTTTATGGTTTAAGGCCGAATCAATTGTTACAGCTATTTCTGTTGGATGATGGGCATAGTCTTCATAAACATGAATTTCGTTAACAACACCATCAAACTGAAATCTACGAGCAGCTCCTTTAAAATTCTTTAAAGCTTTTGCAATCGTTTCTTCATCTAAACCAACATAGTTCCCAATGATAATAGCAGCTAAAGAATTTTTAATATTATGAGCTCCTGGAACTTCAAGAGAAAATGTTCCGTAATAGTTACCATCTTGATAGACATCATAAGTAGGATTGCCATAATCGTTATAAACAATATTTTTAGCTACCCATGAACAATATTCTTCATCAAGACCATAATAGATAACAGGACAGCGAAGACCTTCTGTTACCTCTCTAACATTTTTTTCATCACCACAAGCAACCATCAAACCAGTCTTTGGAATAATCATTCCAAATTCATGGAAAGAATCCTTAATTTGTTTCAGTCCACCCTTAAAATAATCAAGATGATCTTTTTCAATATTGGTAATTACTCCAATTTCATGTTGAGTTTTTAGAAATGAATCAACGAATTCACAAGATTCGACTATGAAATACTCACTGTTTCCTAATTGAGCATTACTTCCTAAAGAATCTAGGTAAGCCCCTATTGAAACTGTTGGCTGTAATTCACCCTTTTCTAGAATATGAGCAATCATCGACGAAGTGGTTGTTTTACCATGTGTTCCTGCTACACCAATAGTAGTGTTAAAAACTCTAGATAATAACCCTAAATAGTCAGAACGTTCGATTAACGGAATTCCTAATTCCTTTGCTCTTATTATCTCAGGATTATCTTCATGAATAGCAGCGGTATAAACAATTAAATCAATATCGTCTGTAATATGCTCTGCCTTTTGATTTTTTAAAATTGGAATATTATATTTTTCTAGTTGTTTGGTGAAGTTAGATATATGGTCATCTGAACCCCACACTTTAAAACCTTGGTCTTTGGTTATATGAGCGATTCCACTCATACTTGAACCACCGATACCAATAAAATAAATATTATTAATATCTCGACCAAATTCTTTGTTTAATAATTCTTTCAAATAAATTCAATCTCCAGATATTTGAAAAAATTATATCATAGGCAAATATGAGAAATTTTATGAATGTTAAACAAGCTGTAAGAGAAATGTAATCATTAAATATTTTAATAAAGTTTGTTAATTTTTTAGCTTATATTAAAAATTTGAGTCGGTATATAGTTTATTTAGACTAATTTTTAAGTAAACTTTTGTCTTTATGTTATCATAATATAAATTTACATCTCAATCTGTTTGAACAGTAGGAACGACATAAGTGCTCATTATTTTGTAGGAATAATTAATCAAATGTTGTAAAATTAAATCTTTACTTAGTAAAGAGGTCAATTGGAAACAATTTTCTGATATAATTAGACTATTGAAAACGATTTATTATGATAAAACTTATATTTTTAACATTGCTAAGAATCACGACATAATTTTTCAATCATTATGGCAATTTGAGCGAGGGAAAAATCATGAACATAACAGACGTTAGAATCAGAAAAGTTTTCCCTACGGGCAAGCTGAAAGCCATAGTTTCTGTTACATTCGATGACAGTTTCGTCGTTCATGACATAAAAATCATTGAAGGACAAAACGGTCAATTTGTTGCAATGCCAAATAGAAAAACTATCCGTGGGGAATATAAGGATATTTGTCATCCGATAACAAAAGAATCAAGAGAGTATTTGGAAGACGCAGTTCTATCTGCTTATAGCACTTACATGGACAATAATGATATTGAAGAAAGTTTTATCGAAACAGAAGAAGTTTTTGAAGAACCTATTGAATAAAGCACATAAAGCCATCGACATTATGTTGATGGCTTTATTACGTTTATGATTATTTATCCATTAGACATTTTTATGTCCTTCGATTAAACTAAAAAAATATAAGGAGATTTAATTGAAAGACTTAAAAACACTAATATTAGCTGCTGGTGCTGGAACCCGTATGAAATCGAATAAAGCTAAAGTTTTACATGAAGTTTCAGGTAAAACAATGCTTAAGCATGTTATTGATGCGGCAAAACAAGCAGGGTCTAATGAAATTGCTGTTATCATAGGGCATCAAGGTGAACAGGTTAGGGAAGAAGTGCCTGCTGATGTAAAAATTTATGAACAAAAAGAGCAATTAGGAACCGGTCATGCTGTAATGCAGGCCAAAGAGTTCCTAGATTCCCCCTCAACCATTTTAGTTTTAAATGGTGATGCTCCACTTATTTCTCCTCAAACTATCGAAAATATTTTTAAAGTCCATAATCAAAATGGTAACGCAGTAACTGTTTTAACTGCTGAGCTTGAAAATCCAACTGGATATGGGAGAATTTTAACTAAAGATGGGGAAATTCTTCGAATCGTTGAAGAAAAAGATGCTAACAAAACAGAAAAAGCCATTAAAGAAGTTAATTCTGGTATTTATTGTTTTGACTCAAACGTTCTCAACGATGTACTCGGAGAAATAAAGCAAGATAACAATCAAGGTGAATATTACCTAACGGATACTGTTGAATTAATCAAAGATAAAGGATTAAAAGCTGGTAGAGTTTTGCTAGAAGATAACAGGGAAATTTTCGCTGTGAATTCTAGAGATCAATTAGTTCAAGTAATTGAAATCTATCGAGATCAAGTTAATAATAAATTACTACATGAGGGTATAACATTATTAGATCCAAAAACTACCTATATTGATTCGACAGTTGAAATTGGTATTGATACAATAATATACCCAAATGTCACTTTAGAAGGTAATACAAAAATTGGTGAAAATTGTATTATCCGAAGTAATACTAGAATTAAAGACTCAATTATTCAGGATAGCGTTGAAGTTGAAAGCTCAACAATCTTAGAAAGTGAAATTGGATCTAACACAACTGTTGGACCATATGCTTACATTAGACCCGACTGTAAGGTTGGAAATAATGTTAAAGTAGGTGATTTTGTAGAGCTTAAGAATTCAACTATTGGAAATAATACAAAAGTTCCTCACTTGATTTATGTTGGGGATGCGGATGTAGGAAGTAACGTTAATATAGGATGCGGTAGCATTTTTGTAAACTACAATGGTAAAGATAAATTCCGTTCAGTCGTTGAAGACGATTGTTTCATAGGCTGCAATACTAATATTGTTGCTCCTGTAACGATTCAAAAAGGTTCCTTTACAGCTGCAGGTTCAACAATTACCGAAGATGTTCCAGAAGAAACTCTTGCAATAGCAAGAGCGAAACAGGTAAATAAAAAGGGGTATGTCAACAAACTCCCCTATAAGAATTAAATCTTAAGGAAACAAGGTGAACGAGCACAGTAATGGCATAAAGATAATTGCGGGAAATGCCAGCAAAAAACTCGCACATGATATAGCTGAAAAATTAAATTTACCAATAATTGACAGCGAAGCTAAAAAATTCAGTGATGGTGAAACAAACTTTAATTTGAACGAATCCGTCCGTGGATCCGATGTTTTCGTAATTCAATCAACAAGTTATCCGGCTAATGACAATTTAATGGAATTATTAATAACACTTGATTCACTAAAAAGAGCTTCTGCAGGTAGAATAACTGTAATAATCCCATATTATGGTTACGCACGCCAAGATAGGAAAGCGAAATCACGTGATCCAATTACAGCAAAATTAGTAGCTAACCTATTAACTGAAGCAGGTGCAGATCGTGTCATTACAATGGATCTTCATGCTAACCAGATTCAAGGTTTCTTTGATATACCAGTAGAACATCTTGCTGGTGGTTCTAAACTGGCTCAATATTTTGATGATGAAGGTTTAGAAGACCTTGTTATTGTTTCACCTGATGCAGGTAGTGTTAAACGTACTAGAAAACTTGCAAAACAACTTAAATGTCCATTTGCAATTATTGATAAAGAACGTCCTGAAGCCAATAAGTCTAAAGTAATGGCAGTGGTTGGTGATGTTGAAGGTAAGAACTGTATTATGATCGATGATATGATCGATACAGGTGGGACGATCGTAAACGGTGCAAATGCACTAATAGAACACGGTGCAAAATCTGTTAGAGCTGGTTGTACCCATGGCGTATTATCTGGTGATGCCATTAAGAACATTGAGGAATCTCCATTAGAGGAATTTGTTTGTTTAGATACGATTGAAATTCCTGATGAGAAGAAAACTGGTAAAATTAAGCAATTAAGCACAGCTGATATGTTTGCTCAAGCTATTGAAAATATTCATGGCGAAGAGTCAATTACTCGTTCAATGAATCCGGAAAATTACATATAATGTATTTAATAGCAGGTTTAGGAAATCCAGGTAAAAAATACACTTATACCCGTCACAATGCTGGTTTTATGGCTATAAGTGATTTACAAGAAGATTATAGGATTCCAAATAATAGTGTCAGACAGCAGTGTAATGGTCTAACTGCCACTTTCCGTTTAGGTGGTGAAAAGATTATGCTGTGTGAACCGTTAACTTTTATGAATCTAAGTGGTGATTGTATAGAATGCCTGAGAAGGTATTACAAGATCCCAACTGAAAATATAATAATAATCTACGATGATGTTGATATTCCTCTAGGTGAAGTTAGAGTTAGGGCAAAAGGAAGTCCTGGCTCTCATAATGGGATGAAATCTATTGTTTATTCAATGAAAACAGAAGATTTTCCTAGAATAAGGATTGGAACAGGTCCTGTTCCAAGAGGGGAAGATCTTATTGACTTTGTTCTATCAAACTTTACTAAAGAGGAAATGCCGATAATAGAAAAATCATGTCAAACAGCAGCTCAAGCGGCCATTATGATCGTTGAGCATGGAGTTGACTACACTATGAATGAAATTAATAGAAGGAATCGCAGGGATAATGAATAATCATTGTCCATAGATTCCTTTTTTGATATACAAATAATCTTTATTAGGTAGCATTACTAATTTGAATTCTTGATTTAATTCCGGTCTCTCATTTGTAGCAATAATAAGTGAAATTCCTAATTTATTTATATCTTCCATATTAAAGGTTTCAACGTAATCACGAATTATATCATCTTTATCGAACTTAAAAAGATTTCTTACATATTTGAAATCACTTTCTTGGTTAATACTTTCAAAAGCTTCTTTAACGTAATTTAATCTTGGCATAACTAAAGAAATCTCTCCTGTACACTGCCTGACAAAAATATTATAGGCTGGTAGTGAAAGTAAATATAAGTCATTTGGATTATCCGTATTTGTATTATCTTTTATGGTATCTATTGCTTCAAAAACATAATTTGGAATCTTCTTACTATTTTCAACTCCCGTATATTTCCAGTCGCTTAGTGAAAGAAAATATGGATTACATAAAGCGATAATTGGCAATAAACCAACGACCTTTAAATATTTTGAGTCTATCTCCTTATAAGCGGACATAGCACATGTGATAATACTAGGATAATAGAGTATTAACCAGAATAATCTCCAATATGTTGGTAAACTAGTTAAATTTCGACCTACAAATTGGTGTAGGAGTGGGTTTAAGAATGTCAGTAATAGTGCTACTGGCAGAATTACAAACAATAAGCGTTCGATTTCGTTTCCAAAGAATATAAAATAAACAAAGCTTAGTATGTAAATAATTAAGAATGTCCAATTACTATTAACTATATAGTCAAGCTCTCCCAACCAATCTTTCTCTGTTTCAAATTCACTAATAATTTCAAGTTCATTCCCATTTTTTAAGTTTATGTAGAACCAACCTAGAATTATTAACATGGGAACAACGGATAAGAACGCTTTTACTAATAAAACAAAAGTTTCTTTTAGAGGAAACCGTTTAATAAGTAAAAAACACATGAATAACAAAAAGTATTCGATAGGGAATAGATATAATCCTGTTGAGCTAGCACAGGCAGCTGCAATTAGTGACATTCCGAGTAAAAAGAAATATGGATCTCTCTTAGTACTTCTGTAAAAATAAATAAAGTAAGCGATGAATACTGGAAATAAGACAGCTATCATGACACTTTTACCCATCCATGGTCTGAGTAGAATAACAGAGCTAGGTAGGCATCCAGTAAAACCGTTAAAGAAAGTTAGAACAGCTACGAATAACGTAAAGTAAATAGCCTTATTCTTCTTTTTTGGAAATAAAGCAAGTGCAAAGGCATAGTTACTAATATAGCTCAATGGAATCATCGATAACGGCATTAAGCTATGAAAGACAGTTACTGGATCAAAGTTAAGTATTTGACTAAAAATAGTCACTAAAACTTCAAAAGAAGTAAAACTATAATTAGTTGGAAACGGAAATTTATTCAGGCCAATTGATGGATTATTAGCGAAAACCTTACCAGTTTGTTGAATTGACGTTGCGATTGCAATGTAGAAGGCATCGTCTCCATCATGTCTTGAAAAAAATGTTGGTACTAAGGTTTGTACTAATACAAATACAATAATTAATAAAACCCAAATACTAATACTTTTTTTATAATCGAATTTTAATATTGAATAATCGTTTTTATACCAAAATAGGTAAATAGAACTTAAAATAAACGTTAAAAGTTCAACTGTACAAAATAGAATAAATAGGACTTTGAATTCTCCTCTAAAAAGCATAAAAGGAATACACATAATTTCAGTCATAGCAAACAAAAGTATTAAACCAGTAATGGTTGATAATGCTTTGTTTGTTTTAACTTTAAGTAATTCTAATAAAGCTTGACCTGTCACTAAGTTAAAGAAGTAAAAGCAGCAAACAAAAATTATACTGATAAAAATGCTTCTATTGTCCATCTTATTCTTCCGGAATTCTATTTGGTTTACTGTACCTAAACAGTATTAAAATTACAATTCTTAAAATTTTGATACTAACAAAATAAAATTATAGTAGAGGAAGAGCTCATTTCAAAATTAATTCTCTAAGAAACAACTAAGATAAATCAAAAATAAATTAAATTTGTTAACGTTTACAATGTAAACGTTTAAGAAAAAATGCGGATATTGTATATTTTATCCATCTTAGGATAAAATTATTTATGATAACGAATATTTTACATATTTTAGAATTTTTTACTTAATCTTAACTATAAAGGAGATACTATAATTAACTTAAGCGGTAAAATTAATTTTAAAGGTATTATCCGTTAAACAGTTTTAAAATTAACTAGAAAAATAGGAATAATTAACTCAAAGTTTCTCTTAAAAACTTTGAGCATTTTTCATGTATAAAATAAATGGCAAGTTTAAGTGAATTAGAACAAATTAATAGCATTGAAAATCTGCTGAATTTAGTTCAAAAAAATAGAAAAGTTAGTCTAACCAATGTAAAAGGTGGACTTCAAGGTTTTATCGCAAATCAATTATTCGATAAAGCTAAAAAAGAGCAGCTCGATGTTTTGTATATTGCTCCAACCGAAAATCAAGCTAGAGAGAAGTACAGGATCTTACGTAGGTTTATCGATGATATCGTTTATTTCCCTGCGGAAGAGTCCCATTTTTATTTCTCAGAAGCTTACTCCCTTTATGACTTACAAGAAAGGGATACAGCTTTAAAAATTGCTTTAGAAAAGAAGCCAATTTTTGCTGTTTGTTCATTTGAATCACTCTTAAAGAAACTCCCTAGTCCGGAAACCTTTTCAAGTAATAGTTTAACTTTAAAGAAAATGGACGAAGTAGACTTTAATACTTTAATAAATCAACTAACGGACTTTGGTTATGAAAGATCAGATATAACTGAAAATGTTGGTCAGTTCTCTGTTAGAGGAGAAATTATTGATGTATTTCCGTTATCTGAAACAAGACCGCTTCGAATTGACTTCTGGGATACCGAAATTGAATCTATCTCTTACTTTGATTCGGCTAGCCAGCGTTCCGAAGAAGAAATAGATGAATTAACGTTAACTCCACTTAGTGAAAATTGGTTAAATGCAGAAGATAGAGAAAAATTACTCCAAAAAGTTTTAAAGAAATACGGTAAACAGGAAATATACGGAGAACGTTTAGATACTGTCTCTGAAAATTCAACACTTTCAAACGGAATCCTGTTTGCATTTTCCAATAATAACAATACCTTAATGGATTATCTAAAACTTGGTTCAGGTAAAGATCCAATAATAATCTGGTCCTCTCCTGATGACAGTACAGATGAAGCAGTAGAGTATTTTGAGAGAATAGAAGCTGAATACAAAATGCTAGCGAGTGAAGGGGAAGCGTTTCCTGATGAAATTAAAAGGTATTTTACAATAAATCAACTAGTAACTAGGATTAACCAATATCCACTCGTTAAACTTTACTTGTTTTCGACTACCTCTAGAGCTGAAGAAATAATTGATATGGATTCTAGAGTTATTGAAAGCTTTGCTGGACAACCAAGAATATTAGCTGAGTTTTTGCAAAACAGATCTAATGATAACTACTATATCCATTTCTTTGCTAAAAATGAAACAGGAGCTACTAGATTTAGGAATTATCTAAAGGAATTTAATCTCAAAGAAGTTGACGAAAATGATTTAAAAAGTCCAGGAATTAGAATCTCCCAAGGTGAAATAACTGAAGGCTTTGAACTTGCCCAAGACAAACTGGTATTTTTAAATGAATCTGACTTTTTTAAAGAAACAAAACGTAAACGTAGAAAACGTAAAGATACAAATAGAATTGAATCCTTTACCGATTTAAAAGTAGGTTCACTTGTTGTCCATGATGATTATGGTATAGGACGTTACCAAGGTCTAGAACAAATGGAATTTGGTGATTCTATTAAGGATATGATGGTTCTAGAATATGCTGGTGATGACAGACTCTATATTCCAGTAGAATCCATGGATTTAGTTCAAGTATATGTTGGAACAGGAGAGTCTCAAGAACCGAAACTGAATGAAATTGGTACTAGTCAGTGGAATAGAGCAAAACAAAAAGCACGTAAAGTAGCTGAAGATATGGCCGATGAGTTAATAAAGCTTTATTCAAAAAGGGAAAATACTGAAGGTTATGCCTTTTCACCTGATACTGTCTGGCAACAACAATTTGAAGATGCTTTCCCGTTTGAAGAAACTGATGATCAGTTACAAAGCATAGAAGAAATAAAGCAGGATATGGAGAAACCTGTTGCAATGGATCGTTTACTTTGTGGTGACGTTGGTTATGGTAAAACTGAAGTAGCTTTCAGAGCAGCTTTCAAAGCGGCTATGGAAGGTAAACAGGTAGCATTCCTTGTACCGACTACTGTTTTAGCAGAACAACATTATGAAACAGCAATTGAACGATTCAAAGATTTCCCTATCAACATTAAAGTTTTATCGAGATTTAATTCTGCTAAAGAACAAAAGAAAATTATCCAAGATGTTAAAGATGGTAATGTAGACATATTAATAGGAACTCATAGAATTCTATCAAAAGATCTTAAGTTTAAAGATTTGGGACTTTTAATTATTGATGAAGAGCAGCGTTTTGGGGTTAGAGCTAAAGAAAAATTAAAACAAATGAAGGAAAATGTTGATGTTTTAACTTTAAGTGCTACTCCAATTCCAAGAACTCTTCATATGTCCTTATCTGGAGTTCGTGATATGAGCGTTCTAGAAGAGCCGCCTTTAGGAAGAAGACCTGTCCAAACGTATGTATTAAATTATTCCAAAAATATCATTCGAGAAGCCATAGAGCGTGAAATGAGACGGAATGGACAAATCTTTTATATTCATAATCGAGTCCATGATATTGACAGAGTAACTGAAGATATCCAAGATCTGGTTCCACAAGCTAGGGTAATAAATGCTCATGGACAAATGTCAGGTAAGGAACTTGAAAATGTAATGCATCGGTTCTTAAATAAGGAATATGATGTATTGGTTGCTACAACAATTATTGAAAATGGAATTGATGCTTCAAACGTTAATACAATGATTGTTGAAAATGGTGATCAATTTGGACTATCTCAACTTTATCAGCTTAGAGGAAGAGTTGGTAGAAGTGATAAACAAGCTTATACTTACATTACTCATAAAAATAAAAAGTTAAGTGAAGATGCTAAGAAACGATTAAAGGCTTTAAGAGATTTCACAGCATTTGGATCCGGTTTTAAAATTGCAATGCGAGACCTCGAAATTAGAGGTGCTGGGAATATATTAGGATCTCAGCAATCTGGTCATATGGCTAAAATTGGTTATGAGTTGTATACCAGAATTCTTCAACAAGCGATAACTAAAAAACTCACCGGAAAAGAAGTTAAAAAGCAAGAAGAGGCTAAAATTACTACAGATGTAACTGCTTATATCCCCTCTTCTTATATAGTTGGTGAAGATGTTCGTTTTGATATTTACAAAAAAATTGCAAATTTACGGACTTGGTATGATAATAGAGAACTTGAAGATGAACTAAAGGATAGATTCGGTAAAGTACCGAATTCTGTGAAGAACTTGATGCTAATTTCAATGATTAAAAATGTTGCTACTTCATTGGATATTAGCCAGGTTATTCAAAATAAACAAGATGTAAGTATAATCTTTAATTCACCAGAAGCAGAAAAGGAATTTAAGAATTACTATCTGCATATGGTTGTTCCTTTAAATCGTCTGAGAGATAAAATTAAGAGACAGGGGAAACCTACCTGGTCCTTTGTTTTAAAGGATAAAAAAGAATTAGAACAGTTGGTTGAAATATACGATTTCTTAAGTAAAATGAGGGAATCTAAAGATAGGCTAGAAAATGATCTAAAAGGAGAGCAAAGTTGAAAAAACCAATAAAATTGTTTTTATTAGCAATAATACTTCTGATTTCAACTTTAGAACTTTCAGGTTGTGCATTGATTAATGTTAATCCAGAGAGAGATAATGCTGAAGTAATTGCTAAAGTTAATGGTGAAGATATCAAGAAGAGTGACTACAACAATTATTTAGCATTAGTTCAAATGAATTATGAATCAGGAGACCAACAGTGGCCTACCGGTAAGGATTTAACAACATTAAAAGAAAACTTATATGATTCACTCCTTCAGCAAATTGTATTTGCTAAAAAGGCCAAAGACAACGGAGATACTATCGATGAAGCCAAAGCAGTTTCTGATGCTGATGAACAAATAACAACGCTTCAGGAAGAACTTGGTGAAGATAAATATGAAAAGATCTTAACTGACAATTACTCCAATCCAGACGATTTTAAAAAATGGATGGAAGAAAACAGTAAACAACAAGAATACAGTACAAAAACAACCGATAAATTCGAAGATGATTTTAAAGCTGATCCGAAGAAAATTCTAGATCAGGCAGTTGGTAAAATAAATGATACTGATGTAACTCGTGGACAATATGAATATCGTCTTGCTGATGAAGCATTGAATTACTATATGTCTAATCAGACGACAATGCCGACAGACGAAGAATCCATGAAAGAAACCAATAAGACTATCTTTGAAAATATCGACAAAACAGATGCAAATATCAAATATTGTGAAGATAATAAAATAGATATTACTGATGAAGAAATTACAACAGCTCAGGATAGTTTGAAACAAAACTTGAGTTATTTCTTCCAGGATGATTCGCAAACTGAAAACTTCTTACAAAGCTATTATCTAACAAAAGCTACTTATGATGATTATCAAAAGCAACAAGCTAAGGGAGATGCAGCAGAAGAAGCTATTAAGAAAAAATGTAAAGATGATATTGATGTAAGTGATCAAGAAGCAGAAACTTACTACAATGACCATTCTGATGAATATGACACTTCAAAAGTATCAGCAATGCATATCTTAACTGAAGACGAAGATGCTGCTAACTCAATCTATGATGAAGCTAAAGATATAACGACTAAAGAAGATTTCCAAAAATTAGTTGATAAATATAAAGATGTTGAAGGTGTTAAAGAAGCAACAGACTTAGGCGAATTTGACAAGAAGACCATGGTACAAGAATTTACAGATGCTGCATTTAATGCTGAACCAAACACTGTAACTCAACCAGTTAAAACTGAATTTGGTTACCATGTAATTTATGTTTATGACAAGAATCCTGGTGAAACAACACCTTTCACTTCAGTTAAAGAAGATATTAAGAGTACTCTCAAAGATGAAAAGGGTGAAGAAGAATTCAATAAAATTGAAGATGATCTAACCAAAAATGTTCATTACGATATTCCTGATGACATAAAATCACCTTTGGAAGAATACGCTAGTCAATTAGAAGAAGAGTATAAAGTAGAAAAATTTGAAAACAGAATAAGGGCTTAGGTACTTAATATTGGACACTGAAAAAAGAGCAACAGGGTCATTTATTAAGGGAGCATCAATTTTAGCTGCCGCAGGAATCTTATCAAGGGTCCTGGGGCTTTTTTTTAAGATTCCCTTATACCGAATGTATGGAAGTTACGGTAATGGAATATTCTATAACGTAACAAATATTTATAATTTTTTACTGATGATTTCAACGGTTGGGATTCCGGTTGCAATCTCAAAAATGGTAAGTGAAAATTTAGCTCTAAAAGACTATCGAGCTGCAAAAGATACTTTAAGTATTTCACTAAAAGCACTAATTGTAGTTGGTGGTTTATCAACAGCGTTACTATTATTTGGGGCACAAGCAATAATTAACTTAACAGGTTGGCCACAAGATTCTTTCTGGTCAATTATTGCTATAGCACCAGCGCCATTAATAGTCTCTATATGTTGTGCCTATCGTGGTTATTACCAAGGATTTCAACTAATGAATCCAACTGCTATTTCACAGATTGTTGAACAAATTGTCCGAGTCATTATTGGACTAGCAATTTGTGCTTATGGTATTTATATCCTAAATAATGTTGGAATCGGCGTAGCTGGCTCAGTTTTTGGTGCAACAGCTGGAGCTATTGCTTCACTTGTCGTTCTTTTAATGGTTTATCCGTTATTTAAAAGAAAGGAGCGCCGAGTTTACCATCTAGCTGCCACAGAACCACAAAAGAAATCAACGAAGATGCTATTAAAGAGGTTAGTCTATATTGCAGTACCTGTAACACTTACATCTTCAATCGTTTCTTTATTCTCTGTCATTGATTCATTAATGTATGTTTCAAGATTAGCTGTTGCAGGAATTAGTACTGATATGGCAACAACTATGATTGGTGACTTTGGTAATGCTGAAATGCTGGTTAATATTCCACTCGTAATTAGTGGTAATTTAGCTGTAGCCTTTATGCCTGCTATTTCTGAATCCTATGCTTTACATGAACAAAAGGAATTAAATGAGAAGATAAACCTATCAGTACAAGTTATCTTATTAGTTGGATTACCGCTAACGGTCGGTCTTTCCATTCTTTCCTATGGAGTCAGTGCCTTGTTGTTCCCAGGTTCTGCTTGTGGTTATTACTTGGTTGTTTACTCTTATGTAACTTTCTTTATGATGATGGCTAATATTTTCCAGGGAATCCTACAAGGAATAGATAAGTTTTTTGTGCCTTTAGCTACTTTATTGGTAGGAACAGTAATTAGAATAGTTTCAGCTTGGATACTCTTAGCAATACCAAGTATTAATATTTACGGTATTATTTGGGCTGGAATGATAACATTTGTTTTCTTAACAGTTTCGAATTATTATTTCTTAAAGAAATATAGTAGATTTAAACTTAACTGGAAAAAGGTAATTTCATTTATTTTTTCATCAGTTGTTATGGGTTTTGGAGTACAGGCTTTATACCAGTTGTGTGACATTATCTTACCAAATTCCATAAGTTTAGTTTTATCTGTACTTTTTGGAATTGTTCTTTATTTTATTGTAGTTGTCCTAACAAAAGGGCTAACAATGGAAATAATAGAAACATTACCAGGAAGAAGATATATCGAAATGGGTTATAAGAAAATAGAATCTCTTGTAAAAGAATGAACAAATTAACGATAATCGGCTTAGGACCAGGTAACCTAGATGATATGACGGTTCGTGCAAGATCGCTTTTGGAGAATGAAAGTGTTATTTTACGAACTGCAAAACATCCATGTATTGAAGCTCTTGAAAAACAAGGATATGATTTTGAGACTTTTGATAATTTCTATGAGTCTGGTGAAAATTTTGAAGAAGTCTATCAAAATATTGTTAATAATTTAATAAAGAGGGTTAAAGATAAAGGGAGTGTTTACTATGCTGTTCCTGGTAACCCTATGTTCAATGAAAAAACTGTTGAACTTTTAATTAAAGCTGCAGAGATTCAAGAGTTTGAAATAGATATAATACCAGGTATTAGTTATATTGATTCAGTTGCAAATGCACTGAGATTTGATTTAGCTAATGAAACAGTCATAACCGACTGCTACTCAATTTTAGATAATAATGTAATCTTTAATTCAAATTTAAATTATGTAATAAATGAAGTTTGGAGTAAATTTTATCTATCTGAGTTAAAGTTAAAAGCAATGGAAATCTATCCAGATGACCAAGAGGTTATTATAGTTAATCATGCTGGTCTAAATGATGAGCAAATAATTCATGTTAAACTTTATGAATTAGACCATTATGATGTTGATTATCTTAGTACACTGTTTGTTCCTAAAAATTCAAATATTAACAGAAGCTTAGATGATATTGTTAAAATAACAAGTTATTTAAGATCGGAAGATGGATGCCCATGGGATAGAGCTCAAACTCATAATAGCTTAAAGCGTTACTTAATTGAAGAAACCGCTGAAGCAATAGATGCCTTAGACAGAGAAGATTATGATAATCTAAAAGAAGAACTGGGTGATTTACTATTTGAAATCACATTACATAGTCAAATAGCTGATGAAAATAACGAATTCTCAATATATGATGTAATTGAATCTATTTCTGAGAAGATGATTCGAAGACATCCACATGTTTTTGGACAAGCTCAATTTGCATCTCAAGAAGAATTTGTTAAAGAGTGGGATAAAATTAAGCAATTAGAAAAAAATAAAAAATTAACAGTCTCCCAAGAGATGAGGGAAATTCCATATTCATTATCTGCACTTCTATCTAGTGACAAAATTCAATATAAAGCTAAGAAAGTTGGTTTTGATTGGGATGATCCACTACCAGCTCTTCAGAAAGTTGTTGAAGAAGCCGCTGAAGTAAAAGAAGTGATGGAATTAACCAAGATTGAAGAAGACCTAAAAGAAGAACTTGGAGATTTAATTTTTGCTGTTGTTAATGTAATCCGACTCTGCGACTATGATCCAGAAGAAATATTAAGACAAGCCAATAACAAATTTATCGATCGTTTCTCTAAAATGGAAAATCTGGCTCAAAAGCAAAACAAAAAGCTTGAGGATCTGAATTTAGATGAAATGGAAGAATTATGGCAAAATGTAAAACACGAAAGCGTTTAAACATCTGAAATCATTGTTAAAGTTTTATAATAAATTATTTTTATGTATAATAAATTAGTTAATTTATTGGAGGTCAGGATAAATGAATAAAAGTCAACTAGTTGAATCAATGGCTGATAAGTTAGGCAGTGATAAAAAAACTGCTGATAAAGCATTAACTGCTTTCATAGATACTTTAACTGAAGCATTACAAGCTGGTGAAAAGGTAAATATAATAGGTTTTGGAACCTTTGAATTAAGAAATAGAGCAGCCAGAAAAGGTAAGAATCCTCAAACTGGTGAAACAATTGAAATTAAAGCATCGAAAGTACCAGCATTAAAAGTTGGTAAAGCTTATAAAAATTTATTTAATGAATAAAATTTACTCAGCAAAAGCTGAGTTTTTTTGTATGAGAATTGATAAATACTTAAAGATCTCCCGATTAATCAAGAGAAGGACAGTTAGTAAAAGTGCTTGTGAAGCAGGGAGAATTCTTGTTAATGGAAAAGAAGCCAAACCTGGAACTAAGTTAAAAATTGGGGATTTAATAACTATTAAATTTGGAAATAGGGAACAGACTGTTAAAGTTTTAGAAATGCCAGAACATGTTCCAAAAGACAGAGCTTCTGAAATTTATGAGATATTAAACTAATGAGTCTTAAGAAAATAAAGATTTTCTTTAAAAAAAATTTAACTACGATTACTCTTATTGCTATTGGAGTATTTTTGTTTTGTGGTTCATTTGGATCAAGTCTACGTGAGACATGGGAATTATACAGTTATAAACAAGATTTAATAGCTCAAATTGAAGCCAAAAGAGAAGAAAGTAAACAGCTTGATGAAGACATTAAGCAAATAGGTTCTCAAGAATATATTGAAAGAATAGCAAGACAGTATTTAGAGCTATATTATCCAAATGAACAAATTGTTATTCCTGTTGAAAATGAGATGGCTAAGGATAATTCTCAGAATCAGGAACCAGTTGCCAATCAACCACAAACAGCTCAAGATCAATCTGTTGATCAACAAACAGAATCACAGGAAATAACGTCTGAAGACGAGGCAATAGAAAATACAAATCCAGATCAACAAGAACCACAATCCAATACTACTGAAGAACAAGAAACAGTCCAGGAAGAAGAACAAACTACAACTAATGAATAATAAAACAAAGTTTGAAAAAATAAATAATGCGGTTATAGAGTTAGGATCCAATTCGATTCGTTTACTTATTTTTAGAAGGAATAAACAAGGGAAGCTTTTTCAGGTTAATAGAACTCTCCGTTATACCCAATTAAATCAAGATTTGTCCAAAACAGGTGTAATTAGTGAAGCAGCAATTAAACGTAATCTTAATGCTCTTGGGGAATATCAAAAACTTTGTCAAGATTACGACGTTCATCATGTCTATCTTTTCGGAACAAGTGCTATGAGAGAGGCTAAGAATGCTGCTGAAGTTGCTCAGGTTATTAAAAACCAATATGGATTAGATGTTCATATTATAAGTGGAGAAACAGAAGCTAAATATGGTTTTTATGGAGTTTCCCAATCTTTTAAAGAACCTATTTTAATCTTTGACATTGGTGGCGGTAGTACTGAACTAATCAGTGGCGATAATGAAATTGAAAATGAAGCTAGTTTACCACTGGGTTGTGTTCGTAGTTCTGAAATGTTTATAAAGGACCAGAACCATATTACTGAAAAAGAAATTCAGGATCTTTCTGACTACTCTTTTGATTTAATAAATGGAAGTCTTGAGAAGTTTAATCTAGAAAAAAATTATAAGTTAGTTGGAATAGGCGGAACAATAACAACTATTTCTTCAATAATTCAAGAACTTCCCATCTATGATAGTGACAAAATCCATAAATCAGTTGTAAATTATGAACAATTAAGAAGCTGTTTAGATAGATTTGTTTCAACAGATATAAATGGCAGGAAAAATATTATTGGCTTACCCGAAAAAAGAGTAAATAATATTGCTGCTGGAACAGTTATAGCATTATCAACATTAAAAGCAGCTAAGAGGACCCGTTGTACAGTTTGTGATTTTGATAGTCTCGAAGGAGCAGCTTATTTAAAATTCATGCTTGAAAACCCAAAAAGTTGGGATAATCAAAAGTACTAGAATGCGCTTTTATTTAATCGATGACTTTAGAGCTTTAGCAATTATTAATATGGTAATCTACCATACTTTATTCGATTTAGTTTATGTTTTTGGATTTAACATTCCTTGGTTTTTGGGAACAATCGGATTTGTATGGGAACAATATATTTGTTGGAGTTTTATTCTAATCGCTGGTTTTTGCCAGTACTTTAGTAGACACAGTTTGAAGGAAGGACTGACTGTCAGTTTCTGGGGTATTGTTATTACACTTGTGACAGTCAGTTTAAATATGGGCATTGAGATCTATTTTGGTGTTTTAACTTTTATAGGTCTTGCTGTACTTGTAACCATTCCTCTAAAAGGATTCTTAAAGAAATTAGATCCAATAATTGGATTATTTCTATCAATCCTTTTATTCTTATTTTTAAGAAATATTAATTACCATAGTTTCGGATTTCTAGAACTAAACCTAGGTTCAGCTCCAGAATGGCTTTATAACTTAAAACCAATCTGGTTCTTTAATTTACTTGGTTTTACTCATTACGGTTTTACTTCATCTGATTATTTTTCATTCTTCCCATGGTATTTTTTATTTCTAACCGGATTTTTTATTTATTCACTTTCATATAAAGCCAAAACTCTTGATTTCTTTAGAATTGGTAAAAATAAAGTGTTTTACAAAATCAGTAAGCATTCTCTTTTAATCTATATATTGCATCAACCTATTATCTTTGGAGCTCTCTATTTGTTTTTCCATTAAAAAAGCTCCCGAAGGAGCATGTTCATTTTTCAAGTTTCTTACCTATTTCAAATGCTTGACCAACTGTTTTACCAAGTTCAATATAGGTATGGTGAACAGGATCATAGGTTATCGCATGAAGTTTCTGTGGATCTATTTCTCCACTATCATCTAATACATATTCTTCAACGGCTACATTTAAGATATTTGCTGTAATTTTTAGTGTTTGGTTAACTTGTGTAATATCTGTAACTAAGCATTCTAGACAAATTGGAAAATCTTCTAAAATAGGAGCATCTACTATCATTGAACGGAAAACTGACATACCTGCCTTTTTAACCTTATCAGGTACAGTATTTGCTGAAACTATTCCACAGTAGTCAGCGAGTTCCATAGTATCAACTGTTGCAATATTTACTGTGAAAGCTCTATTTAATTTTATATTCTCGCTTGTTTTATGCTTAGCATTAATGTTAATTTGAACCGTATCCGAAGTAACAAGTCCACCATAAGCTACATTCATAGCATCGGGGACATTATCTTCATTATAAGAGCCGATTATTAATACTGGTAGGGGATAAATATATGGTTTTGCTCCAAAGTCTTTTCTGGACATTTTTCCTCCATTTTAATTAAATCTTTAATAGAAAATTTGAAAATAAAATAAGTTTGTACGTTAATGCTTTAATTAATTTTTTGATCTCCGGTATTCCAAACAGGTTTTGTAGGTTGTGAATATGGATTGTTTTGAGCGAGAACACCACTAAGATTATGAGGTTGATATTTTTCTTCTAGATAGAGTAACTGTTTAGGTGAGATATCAAGTTCTGTAGCTTTTACAATACCATCGATTTGTTCCTTTTTAGTTGCTCCGACAACAGGAGATGTGACTTTTGATAATAACCAAGCTAGAGAGACTTCTGTCATAGAACAATTTAGTTCTTCTGCAATTTCACTTACTCGTTCAATTATAATCTTGTCAGCTTCTTGACTAGAATCATACTTGAATTTAGCATATGAGTCTTCTTTTCTACGTTTTGACTTTGATTCTAATTTTGATAATCTTCCAGCAGCTAATGAACTATAAGGAGTTGTTGCTATATTTTTCATCCTACAATATGGAAGCATTTCTCTCTCATCTTCACGATAGATTAAGTTATAGTGGTTTTGAACTGAAACAAACTGGGCCATCTTTTCCTTTTGAGCAAAGTTATTAATTTCAGCTAACTGCCAGGCAAAACAATTTGAGATTCCGAGAGCTCTGACTTTACCTTCTTTTACTAGATCATTTAAAGTTGTCATAATCTCTTCCATGGATGTCTTATAATCCCACATATGATAGATATACAAGTCAACGTAATCTAGATCTAAATTCTCTAAGCTTTGATTAATCATTGAGTTGATATGCTTTTTAGCACTAACTCCATCTTTAATCTCATCATCTGTTCTAGGTAAGAATTTTGTGGCAATAACATATTTGTCTCTTGGAGCGATTTCTTTTAAAGCCCTTCCAACATATTGCTCACTTGTTCCACTCTGATAAGCGATAGCAGTATCGAAAAAAGTTATTCCATTATCATAAGCATATTTGATAATTTCTTTACTTTTACTTTCATCTAGAGTCCAACTATGTTGTCCTCTATTTGGATCTCCAAAACCCATACAACCAAGACAGAATCTAGAGACTATTATTTCAGTATTACCAAGTTTAGCGTATTCCATATGAACCTCTCTTTTAAATCAATTAAGCTTATGTTCAATCCTAATTTTGTACGATTTTAGTTGTTTATCTTATAATGCTTTGATTAATCAAAAGTTTAAAAAATTGCTCTCCTCATTGTATCAAATGGTTTTAGAAATAATATAAAATGATAAAAAATAGAGCTAAAGTATTCTTTGATAAGTTTGATTTTAAAGATTATTTGCCTATTGAGTTTAAACGTTTACATTTCTAACGTTTTATATAAAATTGTATTTTATGAATAAAAAAAAATAAAAGGCCTTTCGGCCCTTTAATTAATTCAATTTTATCGGTTCAAGTACTTTAGGTAGATCGAATATTTTAAGTTGATCTCCACCGAGATCTTCTTTATTCATGTCTATAGCTGAAATATTCGGGTTGTAATATGAATTAAAATAGAAAATTCCATTTTCAGTATCTCCAAAAGCAGTATACTGAGTTATTTCATACATATCAGGTGTAGCTTCATTAACACCAGAAGTTTGTTGTACGGTTCCAAATAGATGGAATAATTCAGAAATATTTTTATATTTATCTTCATCACAGAAGGAGTTCATAACTGAGAATGCAACTTTGACAAATCTTGAAACAGAGTCAAGTCCTCCTGGGATTCCAATTGAACCCATAGCTGTTGAAAAGATATTAAGTGGTTTTGTATCAGGAGCAAAACGGATTACTGGATAATGGCCAGTACAGTTTAGATAGTACGAAACGTTAGTAGCCATAAAATCAAATGTAGGACAATTCGTTAAGACTTCAAACGGATCATCAAATACTTTTAATCCTGCTTCAGTACTTTCAACAACAATCGATTCCTTTGAATCACCAATATGCCAATGTAATGGAGAGTTATGAATCTTTTCTGAAAAACTATCATCTGTAATATTGATATTCTTTAATTCTTCTCTAGCTTCAGCTACAGTTGAGCATTTTCCCAATATATAAGGAATAATTTCATATGAAGTGACATTAGTTTTACCCTTTTCTTTAGGGAAATATTTTGCTAAATTTGGGAAGTTTAATCCAGCCATTCCAAGACCACAATCATTTATAGCTTCAAAATAGAGTGGATATCCATCTTCTACCATAGCCAT
>CANQOZ010000003.1 GCA_947625585.1 uncultured Eubacteriaceae bacterium | reverse complement strand
TTAAACCATAATAACCAACGGTCATATCCTTACGTGATTCTAATCCAACCATACTTGCCATCTTATCTTCTAGATCGATTGGCATATCACAGATATTTAAAATCTTTGAATTCGGTCTTAAAACTCTAGTCGCTTCCGCAACAATAGCTGCAGGATTTGAATAATTAAGCATCCAAGCATTTGGTGAATATTTTTCCATATAATCTAGGATTTCAATAACACCAGTAATGGATCTCATACCATAAGCTATTCCACCTGGACCACAGGTTTCTTGTCCAACTACTCCATATTTTAAAGGAATCTTTTCGTCTAATTCCCTCATAGCATATTTTCCGACACGAATATGTGCTAGAACAAAATCAGTGTCAGTAAATGCTTCTTTAGGATCTGTTGTATAACTGTATTCTATTTCAGGATTATTTTCCTTTAAATAGATTCCACAAGCTTCAGCTACAATTTTCTGTCTTTCACTATCATTATCGTAAAGTGTTATCTTACGAATAGGGAAACGATAGTTTTCTTCCAAAAGCATTAAAACAATACCTGGTGTAAAAGTTGAACCACCACCAGCAATCGTTACAGCAAATTTTTTATCACTTGCCATTAAAAACCTCCATTAATAAAAAAAGCCAGTCCGAAAACTGGCTTTGTCTATAATTTATTTATACTGACTTAGAACGTTTTCGAACTTTTCACGAACTTGTGGAACTTTTAGTCCAACGATAACCTGCATAGCGTTTCCGTTTTTGGAAATACCGCTAGTTCCGATAGACTTAAAGTATTTATCAGTTGCAACAAGATCAGGGTTTGCAACGTTAGTTCTTAGACGAGTTGCACAATTTGTTACATCAACAATATTTTCAGGTCCACCCAAACCATCAAGGATCTTGATAGCTAATTGAGTGTTCTTGTCCATATCTGGTGTAATTTCAATTTCAGTCTTTCCACCCTTATCTTCTTCAACGATCATGTTACCATCAGCATCATACTTAATTGATTGAGCCATTCCATGAGCTTCACGGAATTTTTCTTTAGAACCAAATTCGATTTCTTCTTCTTCGTCTTCACGACCAGGAGTCTTGATATCAAACTTCTTGATTAAGAAGTAGAAAACTACAAACCAAACAGCGGTTCCGCATAATCCTAAACCAATCTGGATTAAGAAAGCTGTTCCATGAGTAGCAAATAGTGGTAACCAGTTAAGTGTTATCATTTCAAGTAAACCACCTGTATATGCTCCAACAACACCTGTCATATAAATAACGGTTGATAAGCAAGCAGCCAAGAATGAATGAACTGCAAATAACCAAGGAGCAATAAACAAGAAGGTAAATTCAATAGGTTCAGTAACACCACAGATAATAGCAGTTAATGTAATAGGAATTAACAAACCTAATAATTCTTCCCGCTTTTCAGGTTTAGCTGTGAAATAGAATGCTAAAGCAATACCAGGACAACCAAATACTTTAGAATAAGATGTAGCTGTAACAGCTGCCCAAGGTGCTATATCCTTAAGTGGTGAAGGATCAGCTGCTATAGTTGGTAACTGTTTAGACCAGAAAGCAATGATTCCACCAGGAACAACTAAATTATCATAATAGAATGGTGAGTAGAGGAGATGGTGTAGACCGAATGGGATAAGTAGACGTTCTAGTAAAACAAAAATCCAAACTCCGAAGGCTCCAGAATTTAAAACAACAGTCTGGAATACGTTGATTCCCATCTGAACTTTTGGCCAAATCAAACAAGCTAGTAATGCTATTGGTAACATTACGAAGAATGCGATCATGTAAACAAAAGTTGAACCAGAGAAAACTCCTAACCATTCAGGAAGTTCAGTATTATAGAATTTATCGTGTAAATAAATTGTAACACCAGAAATCATCAAAGCTCCTAGCATACCCATATCAAGAGTACGGATACCAGCGATTTCTGTTAAACCGGTTGATCCACCTGTTTCTTCAACAAAGTAATCAACTCCAAATGCACCACCCCAATACTGTAACATTGAACCAACAAAATAGTTAAATGTTAAGTATGTAACTAATGCTTCCATACAGCAACGAGCATTTTGAGTTTTACATAACCCAATTGGCAAGGCTACACAGAATAATAGTGGTAGTTGGTTAAATACTGTCCAACCACCAGATAGGATGGTCTGCCAAAAACTGTACCAGAAAGTACCTTCTACAGCGAGTGTAGGAAGAATAACTTCAGTAGTACAAAGTGTCCCAATACCGATTACGATACCCGCAAATGCGAATAACAAAACCGGTGTGAACATAGCACCACCAAATCTTTGTATCTTAGCGATCATTTGAATAACTCCATATAAATTAAAAATTTAAATATTGTTTGTCTTAACCTAATCTTTGAAAACAGGTTGTGTTTATTATTAAAAAAGTTGGATAAATTCTATTAGCATCTTTTAACAAATAATAAAACGTAGATTAAAACAAACTTAAATAAAAAATAAATATTCCATTCATTTTTATTTTACCCTATAAAAATTAAGTTAACTAAAATTGTAGGTTATAATTGTCTTAAAAATAAAAAAATTTTATATTTTTCTAGAAAAAAAATAATCATTTTAAAAAGAACATTCATATAGTAAATAATTTTTATCATATAAGGAGATAATAATGCATACGTTAGGGAAAGTAACACTATTAACATTAGGAACATTAGGTTTAGGTATTGCTGGTGGATATTTAATAACTAACCTCTTAGAAAAATCTGCTGAAAAGAAGATTGGTGGGAGATTAATGAAAGTCCATTACCGTTTCACAAAGGATTTCGAGGATAACGAATAAAAGTGCGAGCTATAATCTACACTGGTCAGACTGGTGCAGGACATACATTGGCTGCTCAGTCACTTGCAAAAGAATTAGAGAAAAATGGTGACGAAGTTGTCATAATTGATGCCTTTCAAGAAGGTGGGAGAGCTTTAAATAGGATCGTAACTAAGGGTTACCAACATTTAGTTGTAAACTTCCCAAAGCTATACAAATATCTTTATAAAAAATTTGATTACGAATCAAAACCAACTGAAAAGGTTTTAAGTCAAGCTGCCCGCTTTCTAAAAGAAAGACTATTAGAAGACATCGAAGAATATAAACCTGATCTAATTATTTCAACCCATCCGATAGTTACAAATATTATTGGTAGATTAAAAGATGACCAGGATATATTTGAACCAGTACTAGCTTTTGTAACAGATTATATTGCTCATGATGTTTATGTTAAAAATTCAATTGATGCCTACATTGTTGGAAGTGACTATACAAAACAAACTTTAATGGATCGTGGTGCACCAGAAAACAGAATTTATACTTATGGAATTCCAGTTCGAGAAGAATTTAGAATAAATGAAAGTCGTCCTGATAATGATAAGTTAAATATTCTGTTAATGGCAGGAAGTTTAGGAACAAAACAATTAAAAAAAGCTTTGAAAAATATCTTAAAAGCTGAAAGTGATTTAGATATTGTTGTTGTATGTGGTAATAATAAAAGTTTGAAACGTCACGTTGATAATTTAGTTAATGAAGTTGAACATAAGGGAAAAGATATTAAAGTTTTAGGCTTTACTGATAAGGTTTCAGGTTTAATGGAAGAATCTGATGTAATCATAACCAAACCTGGTGGCTTAACATCAACTGAAGCAATCTCAAAAAATATTCCAATAATTATTCCTTACACCTATCCAGGTCAAGAAGAGGAGAATGCAAAATACCTTAGTAGAGAGGGATTAGCTATTGAGATTAATGATTCAGTTGAATTAACAGAACTTGTTGACCAACTAGCTAAAAATCCGGAAATATTGACCATTATGAGTGAAACTATGAAGAAAACAGCTCAAGACTTTTCTATTGAAAAAACTGTAGAATTAAGCCATGAGTTAGTTAAATAAATAATTTTGTTTTAAAGTCACAATTGTGCTAATATATTATAGCCATTTTCTTGGTTATACGTATCTCCGTCGTATTACTATGATTATGGACAAAATTAATAAAGGAGACATAATGGTAACTAAAGAGGAAAAAGCTGAATTAATTAAAAAATTTGGTAAAAACGAACATGATACAGGTTCCCCTGAAGTTCAAATTGCAATACTCACTGCTAGAATTAATGATTTAAACAGACATTTTGCTGTTCATAAGAAAGACCATCATTCTAGACGTGGTTTATTAAAATTAGTTGGTCAAAGAAGAGCTTTACTTGACTATCTAAGAGATAAAGATGTCAATAGATATCGTGAAATTATTAAAGCATTAAACTTAAGAAGATAATTACAAGTGGCTTTTTGCCACTTTTTTTATATCAATAGGCCATAATATAGAGTCCTCTAATCTTCATTGGAAAGAATAGTTAAAACCGTTTTTTCTAATGAGGATCAAGCACTCCTATAACAATGGCCTATAGAAACGAGGTTTTATAATGAAAAAATTCGAGACTACAATAGCTGGTAGACCATTTGTTGTAGAAGTAGGTGAAGTTGCTGGACAAGCCAGTGGCTCAGCTATGGTTCGTTATGGTGATACAAGTGTTTTATCAATAGCTGGTTTATCTGCAGAGCCAAGAGAAGGAATGGACTTTTTTCCATTAAGTGTTGATTATGAAGAAAAAATGTATTCTGTTGGGAAAATTCCAGGATCTTTTCTACGTAGGGAAGGTAGACCTAGTGAAAGAGCCATCTTAAATTCCAGATTAATCGACAGGCCAATAAGACCACTTTTCCCAAAAGGCATGCGTAACGATGTTCAGGTTATTGAAACCGTTATGTCTGATGACCAGGATAATGCACCTGATATTACGGCTATGAATGGAGCTAGTATTGCTCTTAGTATTTCTGATATTCCGTTTGATGGTCCAACTGCTTCAGTTGCTGTTGGTTTAGTAGATGGTGAATTAATCATTAATCCTACTGTAGAACAAAAGGAAAAATCTGATTTGAATCTTACCGTTTCCGGAACAAAAGAAGCGGTTATGATGGTTGAAGCTGGAGCAAACGAAGTAGATGAAGAAACAATGCTTCAAGCTATCTTGTTAGCTCATGAAGAAATAAAGAAAATTGTCGAATTCATTGAAGAAATACAAAAGGAAGTCGGTAAAGAAAAAGCTGATGTAACCTTATATCTACCTTCAGAAGAACTATCTGAAAAAGTTAGAGAATTTGTTGGAGATAAAATTGCTGAAGCTATCCATATTGTTGATAAAGTTGATAGAAAAGAACGTCTAGATGAAATTGAAGCTGAAGTAATTGAAAACTTTGAAGAAGAATATGAGGAAGAAATAGATGATATAAAAGCTGTTCTATCCGATCTTCAAAAAGAAGAGTTTAGAAAATTAATCTTAAATGATCACCGTCGACCTGATGATAGAGAAATGAATGAAATTAGACCTCTTAGTGCTCAGGTTGGTTACCTACCAAGAACGCATGGATCTGGATTGTTCTCTAGAGGAGAAACTCAAGTATTATCAGTAGCAACACTTGGAGTTCCAAGAGATGCTCAATTAATAGATGGCTTAGAGTTAAATGAAACTGAAAAGAAGTATATGCATCAGTATAACTTTCCAGGATATTCAGTTGGTGAAACTAGACCATCAAGAGGGCCGGGACGAAGAGAAATTGGTCATGGTGCTCTTGCTGAAAGGGCATTAAAACCAGTATTGCCTAACGATGACGATTTCCCTTATACGATTCGTGTTGTATCAGAAGTTTTAAGTTCTAATGGATCGACCTCACAAGCTAGTGTTGTGGGATCAACACTATCTTTAATGGATGCCGGTGTTCCTATTAAAAAACCAGTAGCAGGAATAGCAATGGGTTTAATTAAAGAAGAAGATCAGGTTGAAATTTTAACGGATATCCAGGGAATGGAAGATCATCTAGGTGATATGGACTTTAAAGTTGCTGGAACACGTGATGGAATTACAGCAATTCAAATGGATATCAAAATTCATGGGATTGATGAAGAAATTTTGAGGAGAGCTTTAGCTCAAGCTAAAGAAGCTAGATTACAAATACTTGATTTAATTGAAGATACGATTCCTGAACCTAGACCAGAGTTATCACCATATGCTCCACGTATCGTTATTATGAAAATTGATGAAGAAAAAATACGTGACGTAATAGGTTCTGGCGGAAAAGTTATTAATCAAATCATTGATGAAACTGGCGTTAAAATTGAAATTGAAGATGATGGAACCATCTATATAGCTTCAACTGATGAAGATATGGCTCAAAAAGCTAAGAAAATAATTGAAGACATTACCTATGATCTTAAAGTAAATGAAGTTGTTGAAGGAGAAGTTACTAGAACAACTACATTTGGTGCATTTGTCAAAGTTCCTGGTAATAAAGAAGGGATGATCCATATTTCACAACTTGATAATAGAAGAGTTAATAGAGTTGAAGATGTTCTAAAACCTGGTGATAAGGTTAAAGTCAAAGTTATTGATATTGATAACCAAGGTAAGATTAGCTTATCTAGAAAAGCAGTTTTGCCCCGTAAGAGAAGAAGAAGCTTTAACCGTAGGGATTATTAATGGAAAATAAGATTAAAATTAAAGTTTTTAATAATTCAAGATTTCCATTACCTAAGCAACAAACATCAGGGTCAAGTGGTTTTGACTTAAGAGCAGACATTAAAGAAGAAGTAGAGTTAAAACCAAATGAAGCTAAACTCATTCCAACAGGAATATATCTTGAAATTCCTTATGGTTATGAAGGACAAGTTAGAGCTCGAAGTGGGTTATCTTCTAAACATGGAATTACCTTAGCTAATGGTATTGGTACTATTGATTCTGATTACCGTGGGGAAGTTAAAGTTATTTTAATTAATTTATTCAGTAAAAGTTATACTATTAAACCCGGTGAGCGACTGGCTCAAATTGTCTTTGTTCCAATTGTAATTCCTGATCTTATTGAAGTTGATAACTTAGAAGATTTAGAAGAAACCGATAGAAGTGGAATGGGTTTTGGACATACCGGAAATTAAAAAATAGAGTTGTTTGAAAATTCAAGCAGCTCTTTTTTGTTAAGATTTCGTTATAAAATATTTAACTTATATTCAAAAATATTTAATATAATCCAAATTTGAACTAAAACAAAAAATTGGGGATGTTATGGCTAAAAAACAAAAAAAGACAGTAAAAGTAAAAGCAAAAGCGAGAAATGCCAGAGTGAAAGGTTACAAAGATAACACTAGTTCACCTGAAAGAGACAGGCAACGGTGGGTGGAAGGAATTGTAACTATTCTTATCGGAGTATACTGTTATTATGCATTTATAACAGCTCAACCAACTTTAATTGATCGAATTATAGGTAAGTATATCTTAATGTACTTATTTGGAAATGCTGTACCTGTTTTATGCCTAATTGTTATAGCATGTGGAATCCTCATGCTAATTGACAAGTTCCGTGAATATAAAGAAACAATTTCCTACATAATCTTAATGACTGGGAATTTTATGGTCTTTTTGAGTTCGAATATTCCTAATTTAACTACGAACTATAAAATAATTGATTTATTTTCCCTAGCTGCATACGGTGGTTATGGGGGAATTGTTGGAACCTTAATAGCCTATCTTTTAAACAAAATTATTACAAGAACAGGAACAATTATAATTCTAATCTTACTAACTCTTGTAGAAGTCTACTTAATTATCAAGATTAACTTTCCAAATCTTTATTCTAATATTATTGGAACTGATTTTGGTATGGTTTATATTAAAAATAAGTATTATGACTTAAAGGAAGACCTTGACCAAAGGAAAAGAGTCAGAGAACGTCAGAAAAAAGAAGAACAAAAACTTCAAAGTTCAAAAGAACTTATAATTGACGAAGATGATGTTGATCCATATTCTATTGATGATTCTGTAAATTATGATGATGATTTAATAGAGGATGACTTTATTGAATTAGAACCGGATGAAATAATTCTAGATGATTCTGAACCAAAAAAAGGGGTTACAGAAAAAAGTGCTGAAATTCCTGAAGACCAGGTAGATCTACTCGATCAGTATATGTTCTTTGATCCTGAACCGGAAGAAGAGCCACCTTTTATTGTTGAAGATTTTGATGAAGAATTAAGTAATAAAAAAAAAGTAAATCTTAATACAGGATATGATTTTCCTTCAATAGAGCTATTAAACAAGAATTCTAAGAAGAGTAGAATAGACGAGAAGGAAATTAAAGATAATGCTAGAAAAATTAAGGAAACTTTAAATAACTTTGGTGTTGATGCCTCTATTAGAAATTTTGAAAAGGGTCCAACAATAACAAGATTTGAAGTTAAGCCAGCTCCTGGTGTTAAGGTTAGTAAAATAGTTAATCTTGCCGATGATTTAGCTTTAGCATTAGCGACTTCTGATATTCGAATTGAAGCTCCAATTCCAGGTAAAGATGCTATAGGTATAGAGGTTCCAAATAAGAAATCAGATATTGTTCCAATACGAGACATTATTGAAACAGACGAATTTATTAATTCTAAGTTTGATTTACCATTTTCTGTTGGGAAGACCTTATCAGGGCACAATATAATAGGTGATATCTCTTCAATGCCTCATCTATTAATTGCTGGTTCAACTGGTTCAGGTAAATCGGTTTGTATAAACTCAATTTTAATTAGTCTTCTATATCATGAATCACCAGAAGATTTAAAATTGATCTTAATTGATCCAAAAATGGTAGAACTGAGTCATTATAATTCAATTCCTCATCTTTTAGTTCCTGTTGTTACTGAACCACAAAAGGCTGAAGGAGCTCTTAATTGGGCTCTTAAGGAAATGGAGGAACGTTATAATATGTTCCAACAAACTGGAGTTAGAGATCTTGAATCATATAATGAATTAATGATTAGAAATCAAGGTGAAAAACTACCAAGAATTGTGATCATAATTGATGAGTTAGCAGACTTAATGATGACCTCTCCAAAAGAAGTAGAAGGTGCTATCTGTCGTATAGCTCAGAAAGCCCGTGCTTGTGGTATTCATTTAATAATAGCTACTCAAAGACCATCAGTTGATGTTATCACTGGGTTAATCAAATCAAATATACCTTCAAGAATAGCTTTTGCTGTAGCTTCTAATACAGACTCTAGAACAATTCTTGACTCGGCTGGAGCCGAAAAATTATTAGGTAAAGGTGATATGCTTTATAAACCTGTTGGATTATCGAAACCATTAAGAATTCAGTGTTGTTTTGTTTCTGATAATGAAATTAATAAAGTAATCGAGTCAGTTAAATTAGAAGAAGAACCGGAATATAGCGAAGAGATTGAAGAATCAATTCAACATCATGTTAGAGAGAAAGAATTAAAAGAAAATTCAAAAAAACGTGATAAATTATATGATCAAGCTATAGAAGTAGCTTTTTTAAATAAACAAGTCTCTACTTCTATGTTACAGCGTAAGCTTGGAATTGGTTATGCTAGAGCAGGTCGTATTATTGATTCTTTAGAATTAGATGGAATAATTTCTGGTCCAAATGGAAGTAAGCCAAGAAAATTATTAATATCTGAAAGTGAATATAGAGGGACTGCATGAGGAATAACAAAATTTTTCTACTTTCCCTTGGATGTGATAAAAATACTGTTGATGCTGAATTATTGCTATCAAACTTTATTCATAATGGATTTGAAGTAACTAAAGATTTAACTCAGGCTGATTTAATTATTGTAAATACATGCGCTTTTATTGAATCAGCTCGAGTTGAGTCAATTGAAGCTATATTTGACAGTATTAATAATAAAAAACCAAATGCAAAAGTAATCGTAACAGGCTGTCTTTCTCAGAGATATAAAGAAGAGCTCGAATCTGAAATTCCTGAGATTGACGGCTTCTTTAGGTTAAATGAGACAAATAAGATTATGGACTTATTTAACTTAACCGATCATGTTGATGGAGATACAAGGAATTTGACAACGGATAACTTCGCTTATTTAAAAATATCTGACGGTTGTAATAGAAATTGCTCTTACTGTTCAATTCCTTTAATTAGGGGAAAGCACAGAAGTAGATCCATTAGTGAAATAAGAGAAGAAGCACAGGAATTAGAAAATAAAGGGGTTAAGGAATTAATATTAGTAGCTCAAGATCTAACTCAATATGGAACTGATCTCGATGAAGATATCTCATTAATTGAATTACTTAAAATTCTCTCGGATGATTTTAACTTTAAATGGATCCGTTTACTTTATTTATATCCTGAAGGAATAACGGATGAATTACTTGATCTAATTGACCAAAAGGATAATATCCTACCTTACTTCGATATTCCCATCCAGCATACCAGTAATAAAATATTAAAAAGTATGAATCGTCATATTTCTAAAGAAGAGATTTATAAATTGATTTCAAAAATCAGAAGTAAATTTAATAATCCTATCGTTAGAACTACATTTATAGTTGGATATCCTGGAGAAACAAGTGAAGATTTTCAGGAATTACTCAATGATTTAGAACAATTAAAATTAGATCGGTTTGGTTGCTTTGGTTATTCAAGGGAAGAAGATACAAAAGCTTATAACCTACCAGATCAGGTTAGTAGTAAAGAAATTGAAAATAGAGTAGAGATATTTAACCAAAAATCTAGTGAACTTATAAGAGAATCCAATAAAAAATTTATAAATAAGACTTTTCCATGTTTAATTGAGCAAATAGAAGATAATAATTCATATATCGGTAGACTTATCTTAGATGCACCTGATATTGATTTTATCACATACGTTAATTCTAATAAGAATTTAGAGATTGGGGAGATTGTCCCAGTAAAAATTAGAGAGAGTTTAAATTTTGATTATATAGGAGATTTCGATGAATCTGCCAAATAAGCTAACAGTTATTAGAATATTATTAATTCCATTTTTTCTGATCTGTTTTGAAGTGAACTTTGCTGGTCATGCCTTAACAGCGTTAGTTATTTTTGTGATAGCTTCTGTAACAGATTTTCTTGACGGATATATAGCTAGACGAGATCATTTAATAACAGATTTTGGTAAATTTATGGATCCATTAGCAGATAAACTTTTAACCGCTTCAGCATTTGTATGTCTAACTAGTATTGGATTTATTCCTGCTTGGGTAGTAGTAATAATTCTTGCTAGAGAATTTGCTATTACCGGACTAAGGTTAGTAGCTGCTTCTGATGGGATTGTTTTAGCTGCTGGAATTTGGGGAAAATTCAAAACAGTTTCTCAAATGATTGCAATTATACTTTTGTTACTTTATCTAATTCCACAGTTAAGATTTAACTGGCTTTGGATATTAGGTCAAGTAGCAGTTTATGTCTGTACAGCTTTAACACTTTGGTCGGGATTAGATTATTTTTTAATCAATAAAGATATTTTCAAGAATATGACAATGTAATGGATGCAGAAATTATTAGTGTAGGAACTGAATTATTAACAGGTTCTATTTTAAATACTAACAGTCAATATTTAGCTAAGGAATTATCAAACCTTGGTGTTAATGTTCATTTCATAACAACCGTAGGGGACAATCCAGAACGGCTTAGTACAAGTTTTAATCAAGCCTATAGTTGTAATGATATAATTTTAATCACAGGTGGATTAGGTCCAACTGAGGATGACCTAACTAAAGAAGTAGTAGCTGAAAATTTAGGACTTGAACTAATAGAAAATCCAAAAGAGAAGGAAAGAATTATTAATTGGTTTAAAGACCGGAATTTTCATCTTACTAAAAATAATTTCAAACAAGCTTTAATACCTGAAAACGCTACTATTTTAGAAAATAAAAGTGGCACTGCTTCTGGAGTTTATATTAATAAAGATGGAAAGCACATCTTTTTATTACCAGGACCTCCAGGTGAAATGAAGCATGTTTTTAACACTAGTGTTGTTGATATAATTAACGAATTAAATAATCAAGAGGTTATTACTAACTATTATAATTTAACAGGAATTGGTGAATCTGAAGTTGAAGATAGGATTTTTGATTTAATTGATAATCAGACAAATCCAACTCTTGCAACTTATGCAAAACGAGGGGAAGTCCTATTACGAGTAACTGCTAATGGTAAAAATGCTAAACAAAAACTAGAAGAAATAGACAGTAAAATTAAAAATAAATTAGAGAATTTTATTTTTTCTTATACAGATCAAACATTAGCAAAGACAGTAGGAAAATACTTAATAGACCATCACCTAACCATAAGTACTGCAGAATCATGTACGGGAGGAATGATTGGTTCAATCTTAACAGATATTCCTGGTATCTCTTCTTCTTATATGCTAGGATTAATCACTTATTCAAATGAAGCAAAAATAAAAGAACTTCATGTTAAACCTGAAACTCTAGATAAGTTCGGTGCAGTAAGTGAAGAAACCTGTTATGAAATGTGTAATAATGTTCGAAAAATTTTGAATACGGATATAGGTGTAGCAACTACAGGAATAGCTGGACCAGACGGGGGAACAAAAGATAAGCCTGTTGGACTTGTTTATACTGGAATTGCTACAAAAGATTTTGTCGTAATTAAAAAGAACTTATTCCAAGGAACAAGAGAAAATATTAGGTATCGATCTGCGAATATGGTCTTTCAGATGATTCGAAACGAGTTTTTTAAAATATATTAGAGGATAAATGGCTAAAAAGAAGGATAAAAAAGCAGCTGACAATCCAGCTGATGAAAAGAAACGAGAAGCGCTAGATACAGCTTTAAAAAATATAGAAAAAAATTTTGGTAAAGGTTCAATAATGAGAATGGGTGATAACGCCATCCAGGAAGTTGATGTTATTTCTACTAGTTCAATTGGCTTAGATAGAGCTCTTGGAATTGGTGGAATTCCAAAAGGACGAATTACTGAAATTTATGGACCTGAGTCTTCAGGCAAGACAACAGTTGCATTACATGCTATTGCTGAAGCTCAAAAACAAGGTGGTTTTGCAGCTTTTATTGATGCAGAACATGCTTTAGACCCGGTTTATGCTAAAAACTTAGGAGTTGATATTGATAATTTAATTATTTCTCAACCAGACACCGGTGAACAGGCTTTAGAAATCCTAGAAGAGTTAATTCGAAGTGGAGCTTTAGATATAGTTGTTGTTGACTCCGTTGCTGCATTAGTACCAAAAGCTGAAATTGATGGTGAAATGGGAGACTCCCATGTTGGTTTACACGCTAGACTTATGTCACAAGCTTTAAGAAAGTTAACAGGTGTAATTAAAAAATCAAATACTGCTGCTATCTTTATTAATCAATTACGTGAAAAAGTTGGAATATTATTTGGTAATCCTGAAGTTACGACTGGTGGAAGAGCTTTAAAATTCTATTCAACAATTCGTTTAGATATTAGAAGAATTGATAGTATTAAGAAGGGTGCTGAATTTGTAGGTAACAGAACAAGAGCTAAAGTCGTTAAAAATAAATTAGCTCCACCTTTTAAAACAGCTGAATTCGATATTATGTATGGGGAAGGAATTTCTGCAGAAGGGGATTTACTTGATACAGCTGTTACTGAAGGTATTATAAATAAATCTGGAGCATGGTTTTCGTATGATAATGAAAGACTTGGACAAGGGCGAGATAATGTAAAGAATTATCTAAAAGAACATCCTGAACTTATAGAAGAAATCAAAGGAAAGTTAGGAATGGGAATGAATGATAACCATGAGACGGTTCTTGAATCTGATACAATTGAAGATGAAGATGATTTCGATTTAGGAAAAATTGATTTTTAATAAAAAAATTCTTTACAATTCGACTTCAATAAGTTATAATATGTTTCTTGCATTGAATTAATTCGTTAGAAAATATGAAAAAAATTTTTAATAAAGCATTAAAAACGAAAACAATATCCCGGAAAGATTTAGGAGAATTAATTAAATATGTAAGCCTACCTGAAAATAGTGATAAATACTATCTAACAAATGAATCTAAGAAAGACAGGATAGGAACCTACCGTAATCTGGTTATTAATCCAAAAGATAAACAACACCATGAAACGGTAAAATTGTATGATATTGAAGATGACCGGGATCCAATCATCTACAAGTTAGAATACTATGATATTCTAAGAGATGATGCCAGTTATATGAAAAAAGCTATGTTACTTTATGCATTACAAAAGAGAATAGAGTACATTTATAAAAAAGAGCTTAAAATTCATGAAAGTACTGGTGAATTTAAGGAATTAAAAGAACTTCTAGAAAAGGTAAAAAAAGCAAGGTCTTATTATAGCTTTAAAGTATTTATTGGAGATACTGAAAGCGATAAGAAGATTAAGAGTTCAAATGATTCTGTTAATAAAGTTGTTAAAAAGAAGAAATAAGTAAACTGAATGATCGCAAGCTTAATAAGCTTGAGGAAAGTCCGAGCACTATAGAGCAGGATGCCGGATAACGTCCGGTGAAGGTAACTTCAAGGAAAGTGCAACAGAAAACAAACCGCCTAGAAATAGGTAAGGATGAAACGGCGAGGTAAGAGCTCACCAGAGTTTAGGTAACTAAACTGCTTTGTAAACCCCATCCAGTGCAAGACCAAATACAACATAGAAAAGTAGTTGCTCGCTACTGTTGGTGGTAGGTCGCTTGAGTTTATCGGTGACGATAAATCTAGACAGATGATCATTTAAACAGAACTCGGCTTATAGGTATACTTATTTGAATATAAAAACAAAAAGCACCGCTTCGGCGGTGCTTATTTATTTCTCAAAGTTTGTATCTTTTTCAGTAATAGCATAGACGACTTTACCAACTACTTTGATATTATCTTGATTAGGATTAATTATTTCAGGTGAATAATTAAAATTTGCTGGTTGAAGGATTAGAAATTTTCCACTATTAACAACTTTGCGAATTACCATATCCTTTTTATTAATATGAATAGCTGCTAAGGAAGTATTAAGCTCTGCATCACCAAGTTTAATTACCATTTTGTCTCCCTTATTAATTAATGGTTTCATTGAATCATCAGGAGCTTCTACAGCAATCACATTTCCCCAATTGCTAATTAAATCTGTTGGGAGTCTTAATTCTTCATTAATTTTTTTATTTGAGAAGATTGGCAGTTTGTATTGAACAGTTTCAAAAACAGGTATAGTCGTGGTTAAAACGTTATTATCTAACATTTCAGACTCATTAACTATATCACTTTCGCCTGATAACCATTTAGGACTAACATTAAAGTAATTGGCTAGGATCTCAACTGTTGTAATTTTTGGAACCATTTCGCCTCTTGTATATCTTGAAATAGTTGGAGCAGATAGTTTGACAACTTTACTCATTGAATATGTTGTTTCTCCGTAGTCTTTCATTAATTTTTTTAGTCTTTTACCGAATTTCTTAATATCCATTGGCATTTTTCCTGTTCCTCAAATATAATCAATAAAGATTTAATTACTATTTTATATTATAAACAATGAAATACGAACCTGAACAATTAACAATTCCTTTTGAACCATTTATTGAAAAAGATTCAGAAATTTTGATCCTTGGAACATTTCCATCTCCAAAATCCCGTGAAGAAGGATTCTATTACGGTCATCCACAAAATCGATTCTGGAAAATAGTTGCTAAACTATTAAACCAAGAAGTGCCTGTTACAGTTGAACAAAAGAAGGCTTTTCTTAAGAGAAATCATATTGCTTTATGGGATACTCTCGAATCGTGTACGATAACTGGCGCTAGTGATGCTAGTATTAAAAATCCCAAGGTAAATGATGTCAAAAATGGTATTAAAGGAACGAAAATTAAGCAAATTTTTACCACTGGAAAAAAAGCTGAATCTCTTTATAATCGATATATTAAAGAAGATACAGGGATGGATGCAATAGGCTTACCATCTTCTAGTCCACGTAATTGTACTATGGATTTTGACACTTTATGTGAGAAATATAAAGTTTTGTTAGATTATTTAGGTGATAGTAGTGAGTAATAAAATAATTCCCTATGATTCTGTTGAAGAAGAACCACTTATAATATTTAAAGATGTTACTAAAGTTTACCATTCTGGAGAGGTAACAATTAATGCAGCAAATGGAATTAATTTTGAAATTTATAAGGGAGAGTTTGTCATTGTTGTCGGTCCATCAGGAGCCGGTAAAACTACTGTTTTAAATATTTTAGGTGGGATGGATAATGCTACAGATGGGGAAGTCATAGTCGATGAAGAACACATTGAAAATTTATCACAAAAGGAATTAACAGAATACCGTCGATTTGACACCGGTTTTGTTTTTCAGTTTTATAATCTAATCCAAAATCTAACAGCTTTAGAAAATGTCGAAATGGCAGCTCAAATTAGCGAAGATCCAGCTGATGCTAAGGAAACACTTGAAAAGGTCGGACTTACAGATAGAATGAATAATTTTCCTTCACAATTATCAGGTGGTGAACAACAAAGAGTAGCAATAGCTAGAGCTTTAGCAAAACGTCCGAAATTATTATTATGTGATGAACCAACGGGAGCTCTCGATTATAAAACAGGTAAGACAATTTTAAAACTTCTCCAAGATATGAGTATAAAAGATAATATGACTGTTGTTTTAATTACTCATAATACTGCAATAACTCCAATTGGAAATAGAGTAATTCACATGAAAAATGGTAAGGTTGAAAAGATTGAAATCCAAAAACATCCAATGGATATTGACGAAATTGAATGGTAAATTAATTATATTAATATAACCTAAAATGATATTTTATTGAGAAAGAGATTAAATTAATTTCTCCCAATTAATTTAATTCAAATTTAATAATATATGAAAAACTCGTATAAAAATGTAATTTGAAAGGGAAATATTTTGATATTTTGGGAAATAAAATGTTCCGAGTGTAAACGATAACATTAATTGGAAAAATAAATAGGCCACATTTGGCCTATTGTAATTATTTCTTCCTAAAAATAAATAATAATCTAATAGAGTTTAATATACAGATTAGGGAAACACCTGTATCAGCTAGGACTGCTAACCACATATTTGCAAATCCAAAGAATCCTAAAAGTAAAATTAAAGCTTTAACAGCTAGTGCAATGACAACATTTTCTTTAGCAATAAAAGCTGTTTTCTTACCAATTTTAATCGAATCAAGTATAGCTTTTAAATTCGATCTTAAGAAAACAACGTCAGCAGCTTCAATAGCAGCATCAGAACCACTTCCCATAGCTGCTCCAACGTTTGCTCCAGCTATTACAGGAGCATCGTTAATTCCATCACCAACAAACATAATAGAACCGTGTTCTTTTCTAGCTTCATTTAGCTTATCAAGTTTATCAGTCGGTAATAGGGAAGCATATACATGATCAATTCCAACTTTTTGTGCTATTTCGTTTGCATTTTCAGCCGTATCACCAGTTAATAATACCGTTTTTAATCCTAGCTTCTTTAACTGATTTATAACTGATTTAGCATCTTTCTTTAAAGTATCTGAAATAACAATTTCACCCAATTCCTTTTGAGTATCTGCAATAAATACTTTAGTTCCAATCTCTTTATTTAAAGTTTTAACTTTTATATTATGTGTTTCTAAAAGTTTTTTATTTCCACAATAATATGTTTTACCATCTATTTTAGCTACTATTCCATTACCAGCTATTTCTTGAATGTTTTCTGGTTTAGGGTATTTTAAATGTTCTGCTTTAGCATCTTCTAGAATACTCTGGGCAATAGGATGAGTTGACATACTTTCACAAGAAGATGCAATTTTTAGTAAATCCTGTTTTGAGATTCCCGTAGTATAAATACCTTGAACTTTAAAGTTACCTTCTGTAATAGTTCCAGTTTTATCTAAAGCTATTGATTTAATATTGTCAATTGCTTCTATAGATATCCCACCTTTAAATAAAATACCTAATCTAGAAGCAGCACCGATACCACAAAAATAAGCTAATGGAACTGATAAAACTAAAGCACATGGACAAGATATAACTAAGAATGAAATAGCTGTATAAACCCAGTGATACCAGTTTCCTGTTACTAAAGATGGAACGATTGCAATGAATAAAGCTAAACCGATAACAATCGGGGTATATACTTTTGAAAATTTTGTTATAAACCTATCAATTTTTGGTTTGTTTGCAGCAGCGTTTTCAACTGAATCTAAAATCTTTGTTACCATTGAATCAGAAAGTTTTTTAGTAACTTTTAATTCAATCGGTGTATTTAAATTTATTGTACCTGAAGTAACTTCCGAGTCTTTTTTTACTCTAACTGGTACTGGTTCACCAGTAATAGGTGAAGTATCTATTCTAGAATCACCTTTAATAACGACTCCATCTAGAGGAATTCGTTCTCCTGGTCTAACTAATAAGGTATCTCCAACATTAGTATCTTCAATTGGAATTTTAACAGTATTACCATCTCTAATTAGATTAACAGAATTATCTCTTAGATCTAATGAATTGATAATTTGCTCTCTACTTTTATCGACAGCATAATCTTCGAAGAATTCCCCAATTCTGTAAAAGAGCATAACGCCAACAGCTTCGTGATAATCTCCAATAACAAAAGCACCTACAGTAGCTACAGTCATTAAGAAGTTTTCATCAAAGAAGTCACCATGTAGTATATTTTTAAAAGCTTTTAAAACTATTTCTCCACCTAAAAAAACATAGGCAATAAGTTGAAAGATTAACTCAGTTGTGTGTGAGACTCTACTTTCCAATAACCAGCCAGCAATAAAGATAATTGAACCAACTATAATTGGAAAGAGTTCCTTAAAATAGGTATTCTTCTTCTCATCTTTTTTCTTTTGATCTTTTGGACTTAAGGTAACACCATCTTCAACAGAATCAATAACTTTCTGATAATGCCCTATATGACTTGTGGGATCATTAGCTTCAATTGATAATGTTCCAGTAGCATAATCAATAGTAGCTTTATCTATTTTGGGATCTTCATTTAATTTATTTTCAATTTTTTTAGCACAATTAGCACAATCAAGTCCATCAATATTAAACATTACCTTTTTATTATTCTCTGGACTAATTGTGACATCCGGTTCCATTTTCTGACACACTCCAACTATTTCTGGCAGCATTTTATCTTGATCGGCTGCTTCAATTTTGATCTTGCTAGTTGGATAAGAGATTGTGCATTGCTTGATCCCTGGATAGGTATTTAGTTTATCTTCTAATTTATTACTACAAGCAGCACAATCTAAATTATTGATGTTATATGTTTTAAACTGAATTCTATGTTTGTCTTTTTTGCAGTTGCAATTTAATAATGTCTTTCCACATTTATTACAAACAGCATAATTACTATCCATAGCCTTGACCTGATTTCATTTCGATACATGAACATATGTTCATATGACTATTATAATTTTATAATCAAATAGAGTCAATTAAAAATAAAATTTGGGTATTAAATTTTTAAAGGAGTTTTATATGCCCTATTTAAAAAATATTCCCATAGAAGAAAAACTTAAACTAAAGGATTTAGTTGAAGTTAAAGAAGGACAAGTTATTAGTAGAACTTTAGTCCAAAATGATGCAATAAGTATTACTATTTTTGCTTTTCCAAAAGGAGAAGAATTAAGTGAACATACTTCAACCGGTGATGCACTTGTTTTTATCTTAGATGGAGAAGGTGAATTTATTATTAACAAGAAACCTTTTAAACTAAAAAAGGAAGAATCGATTGTAATGCCGGCAGATATTCCTCATGCTGTAAAAGCAACAGATAATTTTAAAATGTTATTAATTCAAGTATTCAATTAATTTTAAGCATTTAGACAGTATTTAGACCTTTTATTAAGGTTTAAATACTTTTTTTATTACTAATTTACCAATTAAAACAATATTCCATTATAATAATTAAGAAATTTATGGTAAACAATTCAGATTTATGCTTAAAAGAACCCAGAAACTCGTAATACTATTTTTCATAACATTACTTCTAATTTGTATTGGTTATCTAGTTTACATTTGGTATTCCCATCCGAAATATCGAAGTTTAGAATTACAGGATTTTGGATCCTCAGATGCCAAGTTTTTTGATGATGGTTATATTGTAACTAGTAAAGATAAAAGATTAACTTTAATAAATACCCGAGACGACACTATTGAACAAACCAAAATAGCTTCTAACTGGGTTGATTGTTTACCTGATGAAAATCTGATTGTTTATTGTAATGAAAGAGGAAAAGTTGGAATCTGTAAATATGATGTTAAACAAAAGATGATCGTTAGAAACAAGGTTATTTTTACAGACGATAATTTAAGAATCGATCCAGCTATTTCTAAAATTGGTGATACCTATTTTATGACTGTAACTAAAGTTGAAGGAGAGGTTAATAGGTCTGATCCAAATATTCCTAATGGAATATATACGGTTCAATTATTTCAATCCCATGATTTGGATAATTGGAATTATATTACCGATATTATCTCGATGGATAGTAATATAGAAGATATAAAATTGAATGCCTTTAATGATCAACTTTCAATTATGTATGAAGTTGAAACATTAGATAAATCTGTTTCAAGAATAGATTATATGCAATCAACTGATTTAGGAAATCATTGGGAACCGGCCATAACCTTAGTCGATATTGAAGCCGATAATGAACCAGCTTCAATTTTGTATATGAATAGGAAGTATTACGTATTTTTTTCCTCAGATTTAGAAAAACCAGGAGAGGCTTATAAAGGATCTGATGCTTTTCTTAATATTTACAATACAAACTTTAATCTTTTAAAACAAGAAAAGCTTCTTACTTCAAAAGATTCACGAATACTTCTGTTTGAAGCACTATGTAATCAAAATGAAGCTACTCTTTTATATTCTTATGATTATTTAGATAAAGATGATCTTATAGTTGAAACAGGTGTTGATATTAATAAATAAAATATAGAAATTATAATTGCCTCAAGTTAACTTGATGGGGATAAAATAATAGATTAGGATTTATTTAATTTAATTATGATCGGCTTTATTGAATATTCTATTATTTTTTTGTTAATTAGATAAAACAATTTAAGGAGAATGTATGAAAAATTTAGGATTTGGAATGATGCGTTTACCTGTAAATTCAGGACCAGAAGATATTAATTTTGATGAATTGAACCAAATGGTAGATGAATTTATTGATAATGGCTATACCTACTTTGATACAAGTTACGTTTACCATAATGGTAAAAGTGAAGAAGCTACAAGAAAAGCTGTAGTTGAAAGGTATCCAAGAGATCAATTTACTGTTGCTACAAAATTTCCTACCTTTAACTTAGTTCCAGAAGATGAAATTGAAGGAATTTTTCAGGAACAGTTAGATAATCTTGGGGTTGATTATATTGATTATTATTTAATCCATAATATCCAGACAGTCTATTACGATGATGTTGATGGTAATGGTGGAATAGTTAAAAAAACACACTTATTTGATCATGCAAAGAAATGGTTAGAAGATGGTAAAATCAAACATTTAGGAATTTCCTTTCATTCTTCACCAGAACTTTTAGACCGTGTTTTAGAAGAACATCCAGAAATAGAATTCGTTCAAATTCCATTAAATCCAATTGATTGGGATTCAGATTTTATTAGAGCTGGTGAAGCTTATGAAATTATTAAGAAGCATGGTAGAAAAGTTATTATAATGGAACCTATTAAAGGTGGAGGTTTAGCTTCTATGCCTGAAGAAGCAGAAGCAGTTTTAAAAGAAGTTAATCCTGAAGATTCAATTGCTAGTTGGTCATTAAGATTTGCTTTAGATTTAGATGACGTTATTGCCGTTTTATCTGGAATGTCGAATCTTGAACAAATGAGAGATAACTTAAAAATAGCAAATGAAGCCAAAAATTTAACTGATGAAGAATATACTGCTTTAGAAAGGGCCATAAATATTTATCGTGAAAACACACCAATTCCTCAAAGTGAAATTGAAAAATTTAGAGGTTTGACCTATCACAATGTTCCTGTTCCAGCTATTTTACAAGCTTATTCAATTTGTCAAGTTCAGCCGGATCCAGGTTTCTCAGATGACAATAACTATGTTCGTAACGCTTTTGCTGAATTAGCTAACCTTGATTTAACTAAAGGTATTCCTAGAGAAACGGTTGTAACTGAAGATGGTGAAGATATAACTGATACAGTTGAAAATGCAGTAACATGGTTACAGGAAAATACTTTTTAAATAGAACAGATTATAAATCATTCATATTTAATTATAAATCCTTTAGAAGTTAGATAATCTAAGGGATTTTTTAATGTTTCAGTTTATATATTTTCTATTATTTCATGGTTTTCCGATTTGATTGCAAAAGTTAATATTAATAAATCATTTCTGAATCTTTATAATTAATTCAACTAATAAAATACGAATCCAAACAATTAAGATAAGGAGAAGTTTAAGATGGCAGTTTTAACTTTTATTGGTTCAGGACAGATGGCTTCTGCTCTGACATTTCCAGCTGTGGAGAATGGACATACTGTTCGTTTAGTTGGATCCCCACTAGATACAGAAATCATTGAAAGATTAAGAGAAGACGATTATCACATAAATTTAAAAAGAACTTTACCAAAGGGAATTGATTATTACACAGTTGATCAAATGGAAGAAGCTATAGATGGTTCTGATGTCATTCTAGGTGGAGTTTCAAGTTTTGGAGTTGATTGGTTTGCTAATGAAGTTTTACCAAAAATTCCAGCAGAAACTCCTGTGATCACTGTAACAAAGGGAATGATTGATCAAGAGGATGGAACAATGATCACTTACTTAGATTATTGGAATGAAAAATCAGATAACAAATTAAATCTAAATGCGATCGGTGGTCCATGTACTAGTTATGAATTAGCTGATCATGATTATTCAGCTGTAGCTTTTTGTGGAGATAATGTTGAAACTTTAAAGAATTTAAAAGAAATTTTTGAAACAGATTATTATAATATTTCACTTTCAACAGATACAAAAGGAGTTGAATATGCAGTAGCTCTTAAAAATGCTTATGCTTTAGCTGTTACTTTAGCAGTCGGTTTAGCAGAAAAGAGAGAAGGGGAAGGATCTATTCATTATAATTCACAAGCAGCTTTGTTTGGTCAAAGTATTAAAGAAATGGGAAAGCTTCTTGAATTAGCAGGAGGTAAATCTGAGAATATGATTTATGGCGCTGGAGATCTCTATGTCACTATTTATGGTGGCCGAACTCGAAAGATTGGAACATTACTTGGTAGAGGTCTTAGCTTTGAAGAAGCCATGAAAGAATTAGAAGGAGTAACACTAGAATCGATTGTTATAGCAGGAAGAACTGCTAATGCTGTCAGAAAATTAGCAGAACAAGGTAAAGCTGATTTGAATGACTTCCCACTTTTAATGCATGTTGATGAAATAATTAATCAGGGAAAACCAGTAAATATTCCTTGGAAGAAATTTGAAATAGAATCTTTTGATTAAATAAAATTTAGAGGCCTTGGAATTATTGTTTCAAGGTCTCTATAAAATAAGTAAAGAAAGAATTGAATTGGTTAATTGTCTTGATATAAACCGAATAGTTTTAAGAACTTTTGCCAAAAATTCAATTTTGGTTCAGCTGTAGTTAAGGTATTATCCTTATCAGGAGCTTTTATTTCATCTGTTTTTAAAACAAATTGAACACTTTTTATATTTGTGTTTTTTTCTGAAACAAACGATTGAAGTTGGATATCTTCACCAGATATTGATTTAATCATTTCATCTATTTTATTATCAATTTTTTTATCTATTCCATTTGTTTCATTTTTTAAAGTTAGAGTTCCATTTTTTAATGTATTTGCTCCAGCTTCTAATTTTGAAACACCTGAATTCAATGAATTTACTCCGTTTCCTAGTGTTTTAGTTCCTTGAGTAAATTTATTCATTGAATTATTTGCTTCAGAAAGTCCTGATAATAGTTGATTAGATCCAACATATAAACTTTCTGTTCCAGCTTTTAAGCTCTTGCTACCATTTACTAATTGTTGCGAACCATTAGTTACAGCTCCATATCCACTTAAAATTTGAGAAACAGCTGTTGTATATTCATTTATTCCATTATCAATTTTTGAATATTCACTAACTAGAGTATTCACAGCTTCTTTTAGTTCGGTAACATTATTTAATAAATCTGATAAAGTATTGACCAAATTCTGAATAGCTAAGTCAAATTCTGAATAACTTGCTTGCAGAGTTTTTGCTCCTTCAGTAAGTTTTGATATATTTTGATTAACAGTATCCAAATAGGTTTTTGTACCATCGATAACAGTATTATTTGCTCCGATTAACTGTACTATCTGGGATAATTGACTAATCTGAGCTTCTAAAGCTGATGTATCCGTTCCGGTTTTTTTCAATTGTTCAATCTGTTGTTTTAATTGTTCGATTTGATTTTGAATAGATTGAACTGTTTGAACATTCTTAGCTTGAAGTTCATCGAGATTCAAACCATTTTGGTTCAAAACGTTCTTTAATCCATCAGAACTAACAGCAGCTTGTAATTCTTCTGAGCTCGTAACTAATTGGTCGATACCTAATTTTATTTGAGTCGAAGCATCCGTTAATTTTGTTAACTCTTCAGTTGAAGCCGATACATCGTTTAAAGCTGATTGTAACTGATCTAGAGCTTTTTTAAATTGACTTGAACCATTTACTAAAGTACTAGATTGACTATTTAAAGTATCTAAAGCAGTTTGGACTTGGTTAATCCCGTCGTTTAAAGAATTAATTCCACTATCTAACTGAGAAGCACCATTTTTAACGTCACTGGTTCCAGTATTTAATTGTTTACCACCACTAGTTAAGGTGTTCATACCATTTTGTAACTTAACAGCTCCGTTATCTAACTCATTAACACCACTTTTAAGTTCTCCTTGGGTACTATTTTCCAACTTGTCTATTCCATCTTTTAAACTGCCAGTTCCGTTATCAAGTTTTGTTATGGCATTAAACAATCTGCTAACTTCATCAGTTAATTCACTTTCATCAACTTCAATATCAAGATTTAGAGGAATTGCATTAATCGTAACTGGATCCATTGAAAAATTATTTGTATCAGCGTTAATTGTCGTGTTAATTCCTTTTCCTGGAAGAATAGTATAAGTTAGTTGTTTGTTTTTACCTACATTAGCAATAGTGGCATCTTCAGCTGTGATGTTTTTAAAATTTTCAGTGTTAAAAGTAAAATTGGTTTGTAAGGCATAACTATTAAAGAAGTTATCATGACAGTTTTCATTTTTACTAACATCCATTTGTATTGTTAAAGCTCCACTTTTTCCAGCTAATTTATCTGGTGTAATATCTTGACCGTTAAGTTGATAGCTTAGATGAATGTTCCAAGGAATAATATTCTTATTTAACTTTCCTTCATAATAAATTTTTCCAGATTTAGCTTCTATATTAATTGTATCTTCTGTATAGTTAATTGGATCGGTTGTTGTCATATTTCTGAGATTTTGATAATCTCCATAATCAGTAATTTTTCCATCTTGAGTAAGTTCAACAATATTAACTACATCGATTTCCTTAACGGATCCATCTGGATTTAAGTTTACATAAATAACTTCTTCTTTTGGTGTATTTGTTCCTTCAGCAAAAACACTTAGTGGTATTAATAAGTTTGTAATTAAAAAGATTGTTAAAGCTATTGCTAAAAATCTTAGTTTACTTTTATTAGATTTGATCATTGGATAACCTCCAAGATTTCTTAATTTTAAATTTTGTCTTTACCTTTCCAGTAACGAAACTATCAAAAATGAATAGAACACCTGGAAGAACAAACATAACAATAATTAATGAGAAAATAGCTCCTCTGCCTATAAATGTTCCAATTTGAGCTAATAATTGATTACTAGAAAAATGTCCCATTAATAAGCCAACAACAGTTAGAACACTACCTGAAGTTAAAATTGAAACTGTTACATCCGAAATTGTTTGTTCGATTGCTTGTTTTTTATTAAGTTGAATTCTATTCTCTCTGTAACGGTCTGTCATTAAGATGGCATAATCAACTGTAGCTCCTAATTGAATAGAGCTAATGATTAAGTAAGCGATATAAAAACAAGTTGTATCCATAAAATAAGGAACAGACAAATTAATCCAGATAGCAGCTTCAATACAAAGAACCAAGATGATCGGTAACACCAGAGATTTAAATGAGAAGATTAAAACTATTAAAACAGCTCCAATAGCTACATAGTTAACTTTGACCATATCATTAGTAACTGTATTCATTAAATCATAGGTACTAACACCTTCACCAGCTAGATAATAATTATTTGGATAATATTCCTGTGCTACATTCCTAATCTCTCTTATTAGATTAAAGGTATCTTCACCTTCATATGGAACATCAACTGATATAACCATTCGACTATAATTTCCTGATTCAAGTTGTGACAAAGTTTCCGAGTCCAGATATTCAGGAGGAATTTCAGCGCCAACTGTATCTACAAAAGAGGTAATACTAGTAACGTTTGGAATTTCTTTTAATGCATCGGATAATTCGATTTCTTCTGCTTCATTATTTTCAGGCACCATCAAAACATAGGTATCTTTATCTCCAAAAGTATTTTTAATATCTTCTGTATCTCTGCCTACTAAAGTTTCAGGTCCAAAAATATGAGAAGTTCCATAATAATAATCATTACTATTAGAAGCTAAGTAAGCAGGAGTAATTACAAGCAAAAACAAACATACTATTGGAATACTTAAATATCGAACAACTTTACTAAATTTTTTAAAACTCGGCATTAAGGATTTATGTCTCGTTCGATCAAGAAGTTTGTAAGTTGATAGAATTAGTGCTGGCATGAATATAAATACAGTAATTAAACTGATAGCTACGCCTTTAGCTAAGCTTAATCCTAAATCAGGACCAATTTTAAATTGCATAATTATTAAAGCTAAAAAGCCAATAACTGTAGTTAATCCACTTGATAAAATAGAAGATGTTGATTTACACAAAGCATCAACCATGGCATCTTCAGGATTATTAATAGTTCTTCTACATTCTTCAAAACGATGGATTAGAAAAACTGAATAATCAAGTGATACTGCTAGTTGTAATACATTTCCAGCAGCATTCGTTACAAAGGAAATCTCTCCAAATATTAAGTTTGTTCCTGTATTAATTGCAATTGCAACACCTAAACCAATTAAAACAATAATTGGTTCAATCCAAGAATTGGTTGTTAGAAGTAATACTAAGAATACAAATATTACAGCTATAATTGCTACTTTATTTACTTCAATTACCGTATTAGTTGTTGCATCTGCTGTTGAAACAGCACTTCCTGTTAATGCATTATCATCACCTATTAAATCTCTTATAGCTGCAACAGCATTAATTCTTTTATCTTCATTAATGGTTACTGTTAAAAGTGCATTATTATCCTTATAGTAAGTTTCAATAGTATCTTTATTGATTGTTTCAATTGGTTCTGTAATATCGACTGTATCATCTAACCAAGTAACTTCATCAATTCCATCTATATCTTGAAGTTTTTGCTTATAATTAAGAGCTTCTGGAATTGTGACATCATGAATGAGAATTCTGGCATTTGGAATTCCGCCATCAAATTCTTCTTCCATTTTGTTAATTGAAATAGTAGACGAGCTATCTTCTGGAAGGTAATCATTAATGTCATAATTTACTGCTACTAAATTTTTAGCAAATAGACAGATTAAAGTAGCTATAACAAATACTAGTAAAATGAGTTTTCTATTTTTTACAACTATTTCATAAAATTGTTTCATGATTGTAAACTCTCTTGGTTAATTTTGCCCGTTAATAGGTAAGAATTTCTTTTATCATTAAGTTTTAAATCAACAGTTGAATCCGTGATAAAACCTGAAGCTGTATAAAATACTGTTTTTATTAAGGTTACAAATGAACCAACTATAGTACATTCATCTTTAATATTTATTCTGCCTTTAAAAGGTGATGAATGATTTAAGATTTTGAGTGTTCCCCAAATTTGATTACCTTCTTTAATAACTTCTAATTTTCCAGAACGTTTACCAATTGGAGTACTTAATTTAACTAAATAATCTCTTCTCATTTCATTAGCCTCGTTAAAATTTTTAACTTTATTTTCAATATCTGTAATTAATACTAGAACTGTTTTTTGATTAAAAAAATGGTCAATATTTTTACAATGTTACAATTTGGACAATTTAATTAAATTGTCCAATAAATATTCCACAATTGTCCGGATTTGTCCGTTGATTTTAGTTACAAAAAATTGTAAAAAATATAAATGTTCATAGAGAGAAGAAAATGAAACAAGCAGAAATATCTTTAAATACTAAACGTAAACTCGCTGAATGTTTAAAGAGTAAAATGAAAGAGAAATCTTTTGCGAAAATCACAGTAAGTGAACTAGTCAAGGAAACTAATATTAATCGAAAAACATTTTATTATCATTTTGATGACATTTATTCCCTTTTTAAGTGGATGTTGGAAGAGGAAGCAATTAATATTGTTAGACATTTTGATCTTCTTGTTGATTCAGAAGAAGCTATTATATTTGTAATGAATTATGTTGAAGAAAATGAACATATTATTAATTGTGCGTTTGATTCAATGGGAAGAGATGCTCTTCATCGATTTTTCTTTTCCGATTTTAATGATATTGTTGCCTCTTTAATTCAAACTGAAGAAAAGAAGAACAATCTAAAGTTAGATCCAACTTATAAGGAATTCTTAGTTCATTTTTATACAAGTGCAATTGGTGGAATTCTAATTGATTGGATGGAAAATAGAGAACACTTAGATCGAAAAACAACAATTGATAATCTTACAAATACAATGAAGTGGTCTTTAGAATCTGTTTTCAAGTCACAATCGGAATTGTAAACAAACGATACTTAATTATTATTTTGAATTCTAAGTAGTATAATTATCTCGAACTATCCTATAAAAACAGTAATTAAAGAACATAATTCAAAATGCTTTTAAAAATAATAGTATGCTTTTTCGCGGGACTTGGTGCTGGTTTAGGAACTGGATTTGCCGGAATGAGTGCGGCAGCTGTCGTTAGTCCAATGCTTATTACATTTTTGAATATTCCTGCTTATCAAGCTGTAGGTATTGGTTTAGCTAGCGATGTATTAGCTAGTGCTGTAAGTGCTTATACTTATGGAAAACATAAGAACCTGGATATTAAAAATGGGATTGTTATGATGGTAACAGTTCTTCTTTTTACATTAGTAGGTAGTTGGATTGCTAGTAAAGTATCAAATGCAACAATGGGAAATTTTTCTGTTTTTATGACTTTACTTTTAGGAATTAAGTTTATTATTAAACCGGTTATGACCACTAAAGAAGCAATGGAAGCTGTTAGTGAGAAGAAACGAATTATTCAATCCATTATTTGTGGAACCGGAATTGGTTTAATTTGCGGATTCATTGGTGCTGGAGGTGGAATGATGATGCTTTTAATTTTAACAAGTGTTTTAGGTTATGAACTTAAAACTGCTGTTGGAACGAGTGTCTTCATTATGACATTTACAGCTTTAACTGGAGCAATAGGTCACTTTATAATTGGTGGAATACCAGATATTACTTGTCTAATTTTTTGCATTATTTTTACATTAATTTGGGCAAGAATTGCTGCTATGTTTGCTAATAAAGCGAGTGCTATTACTTTAAATAGAGTTACTGGAATTGTTTTAACTTTACTAGGTTCTTCAATTTTATTATTTCGATTCTTTGGTTAAAAATTATTATCTGCAGTCTCAGTGTTAACGTTTACACTCTATACATCTTCTATATTATTATATATTTCATTATCTTTTTATTATTTTATACTGAATTTAATCTCTAGATTTTTAAGGTCAACGCTTAAAAAATAATCAAAGCGAAAATTTGAACAATAAATTCATTGTGTTAACGTTGTGAAAATATTTAACCATGATAAATTAATCATTCTAATAATTGTGTTAGAATAAACGTGTCAGAGGACAGAAATAACCTGTGACATTTTTAGTTATTTTATTTAAGAAGAAATTCTTATATAGGTTTCTTTGCTACTATTTTAACTCGTGGTGGAGGAGCCTATTTTTTATTAACCTCTATGTCATTCTCAATTCTTTCACACTACTGCTTTTAATAAAAAAGTAATTTCTCCCTCCATTTACTAACATAACTGAATATGAGTATAAAAATATATTCAGAGTTTTTTAATCCTCTTTTAAATAAACAAATAACGGTATATGATATTCTATTTAGATAAACCAAAACAGTTGATAGTGGAATACACTGTAAATTCCCAATTTAATCGAAAACTAAAATAATGAAAAATAGTATAGATATAAATAAACAACAATTAAAAAATATAAAAAAACCTCAAAAATCATATCATATAGTGACATTTGGTTGTCAGATGAATGAAAACGACTCTGAAAAACTAGCTGGGATGTTAGAGCAGATGGGTTATACTAAAAATGATGAAATGAATAGTTCCGATATTATCATCATCAATACCTGTAGTGTTCGTCAAACTGCGGATCAGCGTGCTTTCGGAAATATTGGTGCAATTAAAACTTTAAAAAGAAAGAATCCGGATTTAATTTTAGCTGTTTGTGGTTGTATGATGCAACAAGAAGAGAACGTTAATTATTTACTTGATAAACATCCAGAAGTTGATATTATCTTCGGAACTCATAATTTAAATAAATTTCCCCAGATTTTAACAAACTTCCAAACAACTCATGAAAGAATTGTTGATATCACTGACAAGGAAAGCGACTTTGATGAAACCGTTCCTGTTTCTCATAAATTCCCATTTAAGAGTTATGTAACGATAATGCAGGGATGTAATAATTTTTGTACTTATTGTATTGTTCCATATGTTCGTGGAAGAGAGCGAAGCAGAAATCCTGAAGATATTATTAAAGAAGTAACAGAATTAGCTCAATCTGGAACTAAAGAAGTTACCTTATTAGGCCAAAATGTAAACTCTTATGGTAATGATTTAGCAGAAGATATAAATTTCCCAAATCTTTTGAAAGAATTAAATAAAATAGAAGATTTAGAACGAATTCGTTTTATGTCCTCAAACCCAAAAGATTTTACTGATAATTTAATAGCTGCAATTCGTGATCTAGATAAAGTTATGCCAGCTATCCATTTGGCACTTCAATCTGGTTCATCTCGAATTTTAAGTAAAATGAACCGTCACTATACTAAAGAAGAAGCTATTGAATTAGTGAAGAAAATTAAAAAGGAAATTCCAGGAATTGCTATTACTACAGATATTATTGTTGGATTTCCTGGTGAAACAGAAGAAGATTTTCAAGACACTCTAGATTTAGTTGAACAAGCACAATTTGACAATGCTTTTTCTTTCATATATTCAAAACGTCCTGGAACTATTGCTGCAGATATGGAAGATCAGATAGATGAGGAAGTAAAACACGAAAGAATAACAAGATTACTAGATAAGTTAAAAGAGCTTGCTCAAAACCAAAATGATCATTATCAAGATAAAATAGAGAAAGTTTTAGTTGAAGAAGTTAGTCAAAAAGACAAAAGTAAATTATCGGGTAGAACGGAAACTAATAAGTTAGTTCATTTTGAAGGAAGTCAGGATTTAATCGGAGAGATTGTATCCGTTAAAATTAATAAACCAGGACCCTATTCTATGATTGGAACTCTAGTGGAGGAATAAAATGGGATTAACACCCATGATGCTACAATATCTTGAAATTCATGATAAGGTTCAAGATGCCATTATGTTTTTTCGAGCAGGTGATTTTTATGAAATGTTCTTTGATGATGCAATCTTAGCATCAAAAGAACTTGAACTTACTTTAACTGGAAAAAACTGCGGACTTGATGAAAAAGCTCCAATGTGTGGAGTTCCTTATCATTCTGCAGAAAGTTACATCGCTAAGCTAATTGAAAAGGGATATAAAGTAGCAATTTGTGAACAGCTAGAAGATCCAAATTTAGTAAAAGGATTAGTTAAACGTGATGTTGTTAGGGTAGTCTCACCTGGGACTATGGTTGATAATAATTTTCTAGATCCTCAAGCGAATAACTTTTTAATGTCTCTATATGGTGATAAACGTAAGAATATAGGTTGTGCATTTTTAGATTTATCAACTGGAGACTTTTCAGTTACAGAATACAATGGAAATGATCCTCTGGAGTTTTTGATGACTCAATTGAGTCGTTTTAATCCTTCTGAAATTTTAATTCATCCTAACTTTTTTGAAGATACCTTTGTTTTAGATGAATTAAAGAAACGTTTTAGCTTCTTTTCACAACCTGTTGCTACCAAGTATTTTGAATTAAAGAAAGCTCAAGATCGACTCTGTAAACAGTTCAACGTTTTTTCCGTTGAAAGTTTAGGATTACAAAATAAGTTTAGTTCACAACGGGCTGCTGGTGCTCTCCTAAATTATATCGATGAAACTCAAAAACAGGACATTAAACATTTAAACTCGTTAACTATAAATGAAACAAATGATGTTATGAGTTTAGATAGTTCAACAATTAGAAATCTTGAATTAACAAGAACAATTCGTAGTGGGGAGAAGAAGGGAAGTCTATTAAGTATTTTAGATAAAACAAAAACTGCTGCCGGGAGTCGTTTGTTAACATCACTATTAGAAGCTCCTCTACTTGATAAAGACGAAATTAATAATAGGCTTGATAGAACAGAGGAACTTTTTAGTAATAAAGAACTTTCAGATGAGATCTCAAAACACTTATCTAACATTTATGATTTAGAACGAATTTGTTCAAAAATAAATTATGGAACAGTTGTACCTGCTGACTTTATCTCACTTAAACAGTCAATAGATTCTTTCTCTAAGTTAACAGATTTAATCCAAAATTCGGATTTAATTAAAATTAAAGAAGATTTTAAAGATCAGGATAGATTAGTTGATATTTATGATCTTTTAGAACAAAGTATCAATGATGATTTTGAATCAAAACCTTTTGGTAAGACTATAAAAATCAAAAGAGGTTACAATGCTCAATTTGATTCGTTTCGTGCCGCAACAGAAAATGGGAAAGAATGGTTAGATAAGATCGAAACGAATGAAAAGGAAGCTACTGGTATTCCGAATTTGAAAGTTAAATATAATAAAGTATTTGGCTATTTTATTGAAGTCCCGAATGGTAAAAAGGATCTTGTTCCAGATCGGTATATTAGAAAACAAACTTTAGTTAATGCCGAGCGTTATTTTACTCCTGAACTTAAAAAGTTAGAGGAGAAAATAAATGATGCTCAGGAGAATATGGATAAACTTGAAGCCAAATTATACAACGAAATTATTGAAAAGGTAAAAGAACAAATCAAGCGAATTCAAGACGTTGCAAAAATTTGTTCAAAACTAGATGTTTTTCAGTCATTTTCTGAAATTGCTAGAATAAACCATTATGTCCGTCCAGAGATCACAGATGGATACGGAATTAAAATTGAAAATGGTAGACATCCTGTAATAGAAGATTTTATTGGACGGAACTATTTTATATCCAACAATACTAACTTTTCAGATGATGAAAAATTAATATTAATCACCGGACCTAATATGGCAGGAAAATCAACCTATATTCGTCAAAGTGCGTTAATAGTATTAATGGCACAAATTGGATCATTTGTTCCAGCTGATAAAGCTGAAATTGGAATCGTCGATAGGATTTTTACTAGAGTTGGTGCATCTGATGACATAGCTACTGGTCAAAGTACCTTTATGGTTGAAATGAGTGAAGTTAGTAATATTTTAAAAAATGCTACTGAAAAGAGTTTAGTTATTTTAGATGAAGTTGGACGTGGGACATCTACCTTTGATGGGATATCTATAGCTTGGGCAGTTTGTGAAGATCTTTTAAAAAGGAATATAAAAACACTTTTTGCAACTCATTATCATGAGTTAACCGAGTTAGAAGCTACAAATGGTTTTGTTAATTACAACATAAGAGCTAAAGAGACTAAAGATGGTGTGGTTTTTTTGCGGAAAATTCAAAAAGGTAAAGCAGACCAAAGTTATGGCGTTGAAGTCGCTAAACTTGCGGGATTTCCAAAGAGAGTTTTAAATAGAGCCAATAAAATTCTTGCTAAGTTAGAAGAAAATAACTTAAACACGCCGGGTTCTGTTCAACAAAACTTCAATGCCGATCAGGTTAGTATCTTTAATTATCAACCTCAACCAAGTGAATTAGAAGAAAGATTAAAATCTATTGATCCGGACAACCTAACTCCAAGGGAGGCTCATTCACTACTTTATGAATTAAAAGCAATAAGCAATGAAAATTAAAACACTTAACCAGGAAGTAATTAATCAAATCGCAGCTGGGGAAGTTATAGTTCAACCATCTTCAATCGTAAAAGAATTAGTTGAGAATTCAATTGATGCTGGAGCTAATAAAATAAATGTTTCAATTAAAAATGGTGGTAAGAAGGAAATACTTGTAAGCGATAACGGTGAAGGTATTGCTTATAATGAAATTCCATTAGCTTTTAAACGTCATGCTACTTCAAAACTAAGTTTTCTAGATGACTTAGAAAGTTTAGAAACAATGGGTTTTAGAGGCGAAGCTCTTTCTTCAATAGCTTCTGTTGCCAAAGTTAAAATAACAACTAAAAATAAAGAAGAAGATTTAGGTTCGCAGTCTTTTATAGAAAATAACGAAATAATAAACCAGACAGTCATTCCATTTGAAACAGGTACAGAAATAGTTGTCACTGACTTATTTGAATCAGTTCCAGCTAGATATAAATTTCTAAAAAGTGATAAACGTGAAGAACAATATATAAGGGATATTGTTGAAAAACTAGCATTATCTCATCCTGAGATTTCATTCTCTTATCATAATAATGACAAGGAGATCTTTACAACTTATGGAAATGGTTCTCTAAAAGATACTGCTTATATTATTTTTGGACCACAATTTTCAAAACACCTTTATACATTTGAAACTGAAAATGCTCCAATGAAAATTTATGGTCTTATAGGGGATCTTGATGCTAGACGAAGCTATAGAGATAATCAAATATTTTTCATTAATAATCGTTATGTAAAGAGTCCTATTCTCTCAAGAGCTTACGAAGAGGAATGGGAAGGTAAGTTAATGAAGCACCAATATCCAAGTGGAATTATATTCGTTGAACTTCCTTCTTATATGCTAGATGTAAATGTTCATCCACAAAAAACAGAAATTAATATTTTAAATAAAACTTTAGTGACTTTATTGTTTAGACAATGTATTAGGGAAGTTTTAGAGAATCTTGATCTTGTCCCAAAGTTTATTGAAGTTAATAAGACTGAAATTGATGAGGTTGAAGTTGTTAAAAATGATGAATTTTATTCAGCAACTCAGGAGAATTTCGATTTATCACCTCAATTCCATCAGGATAGTCCAGCCAAACAACCGGTTCAAGAAGAATTTATAAATAATAATGTTAGTGAAAATACAAATGTAAAGGTAATTGAAACTAACTATCATAGACCAAGGTTTTCAAACTGTAATATTATTGGTGTTCTCTTTAATACCTATATTCTTGTTGAAGATGATGATGTAGTCTTTATTATTGATCAACATGCAGCTCATGAAGCTACTCTTTATGAAGCTTATTCTAAACATTTTAAGGGTAAAGAAACTTTTGACTCACAAATAATTCTTCCACAGTCAGTTGAACTAACTAAGAAGGAATTAGAGGATTATTTAAATTATAAAGAAAAGTTGGATAAGTTTGGTTTTATAACTGAAATAGATAATAATGGAATAACGGTTAAATCAGTACCGGTTATTTTAAATATTCAGCAACCAGTGGATTTGATTATTCCGTTACTAAATTATTACAGTAAACAAAGTTTAGAAAAGCCTGAATATGGATTAGAAAAGGTAATTTCAATGTCCTGTAAGGCTGCAGTAAAGGGTGGAAATGTTTTAGAATTGGAAGAAATTAAAGAACTTTTAAGAAACCTAGATAAATTAGAAAACCCTTATACTTGTCCACATGGTAGACCAGTTATTCAACAAAGGTCAAAATATGAACTTGAGAAATTATTTAAACGTGTCGTCTGATAAACCAAATATTCCATTTATAGTTGGTCCAACTGCTAGTGGTAAAACTGATTTAGCAATAAAACTAGCTCAAGACTTAGATACTGAGATCATTTCAGCAGATTCAATGGCTATTTACAAAGAAATGGATATTGGAACTGCTAAACCTACAATTGAGGAACAAAAGCTTGTTAAACATCATATGATCGACTTTCTAAGTCCAGATGAACCTTATTCTGTGGCAGACTATTATCAGGATAGTTCAAAAATAATAAGTAGCTTTTTAGAAAATGATAAAGTTCCAATTATCTGTGGTGGAACAGGTTTGTATATTAATGCTTTAACACTTCCATATTCACTAGATAAAGAGAATACAGATGAACAAATCCGAAAGGAATTAGAAGAGATCAGTAAAACTCAATCAGGTAAAGCTGAACTTTATAAAGAGTTATTAAAAGTTGATCCGGAAAGTGCTAAAATTATCCATCCAAATAATGTTAAACGAGTCATACGAGCTTTAGAAATTTTTAAAGTAACAGGAAGAAAGAAGTCCGATTTCGATAGAGAAGGGAAATCTAAAGAATTAGATTACAATCCTATTATTTTAATGCCTGATTATCCTAGAGAGATTCTCTATGACAGAATAGATCAGCGTGTTGATAAAATGATTGATTTAGGTCTAATAGATGAAGTAAAAAAACTTGACCAAAAGTACGATCGATCCTTACCAAGTATGCAGGCCATTGGTTATAAAGAATTTTTTGACTATTTTGATGGGAAAATAGATAAAGACGAAGCTATTCGAATTTTGAAACGTAATACACGACATTTTGCAAAAAGACAGCTAACTTGGTTTCGAAAAGACTCAAGAATTCAAAAATTTAGCAACTAAATAGTAATTTACTGGGTAAATAAAGTATTGAAATGAGGTTAGTAAAATGAGTTTAGAAAAAATTGTCTTTGCAGGGGGATGCTTTTGGGGTGTTGAAAGGTATTTCCAAGCTATTAAAGGCGTTGAAAATACAGTAGTCGGATATGCAAACAGTAAAAACCCAAATCCTTCTTATGAACAAGTTTGCACCGGTATCACAAATGCAGCTGAAGCTGTTGAAGTTACGTTTAATTCGGATGTGATTTCTTTAAAAGAATTATTAGACCATTTCTTTAAGATTATTGATCCGTTTAGTTTGAATCGTCAGGGTAATGATGTTGGAACTCAATACCGTACAGGAATTTATTACACGAGTCAAAGAGAAGTTCCTATTATTTTAGATGTACTAAAACAAATTGTTGATAGAAGTGGTAGAAAAGTTCAAGTTGAAGTTTTACCATTAGCTAATTTCTATCCAGCAGAAGAATATCATCAGGATTATCTTTTAAAGAATCCTTATGGTTATTGTCATATTCCAATACCTCAAACTCAAGAGGGTAGTTACCTTGATAAAAAGATGAAATAATAATTTAATCCCTGTTAAGGGATTTTTTTAAGAGAAAAATTTGAACAACTTTGATATTGACCAAGATATAAAAACATTAGTTACTAATTCAGAATTAGAAGTAGCAGAGAATTTTAAAAAACTTGATAAATTAGCGGAAGAAAACCAATTCCGAGTGATTAAAGCAATGCAGGAGTGTGGTTTATCCGAACGACATTTCCTTCCAGCGACAGGCTATGGATATGGCGATCAAGGTAGAGAAATAATAGAAGAGATTTTCTCTAAAATATTTCGAACTGATAAATCACTAGTTCGACCACACATTTCTTCAGGAACTCATGCAATTGCTTGTGCCTTATATGGAAATCTTTTTCCCGGAGATGAAATAATTTCAATCTCTGGACCTCCATATGAAACGGTTAAAACCTTTATTAATAGTGAAAAATTGACTGGAACAGGTACTTTAGCTGATTTAAAGGTTTCTTATAAAGAAATACCATTAAAAGATAATTTAATTGATATAGATAAAGTTTTAAAAACCATTTCTGATAAAACGAAATTGATCTATATACAACGATCAACTGGTTATAGTTGGCGAAAAGCTTTTAATTTAGATTATTTAAAAGAAATTATCAATAAAATTAAAGAAAAATATCCGAATGTTATTATCTTTATGGATAATTGTTATGGAGAATTCTTGGATATTAAAGAACCGTCTGATATAGGAGTAGATTTAATAGCTGGCTCTCTAATTAAGAATCCAGGTGGTGGTTTAGCTCCAACAGGAGGTTATGTCAGTGGTAGAAAAGATTTAGTAGAAAATAGTGCTGCTAGATTAGCTGCGCCAGGTGTAGCAGGTGAAACTGGTGCTACAATGACATGGGCAAAAACAGTATTACAGGGATTGTTTCAAGCTCCAGTTGTAACTGTTAATGCTTTGAAATCTGCTATTTTAACTTCTAAAGCTTTTGAAAAGCTTGGTTATGAAGTATGTCCTGAACCAAATGATAACCGAAGTGATATTATTCAAAGTATAAAACTTTTAGATCCTGAAAAGGTTAAAGTTTTTTGTAGAGCTATTCAAGAAGCAGCTCCAGTTGATTCTTTTGTAACTCCGGAGCCATGGGATATGCCAGGATATCAAGACCAAGTTATTATGGCAGCTGGTTCGTTTATTGCAGGAAGTTCAATAGAGTTAAGTGCAGATGCTCCAATAAGGGAACCCTATATTGTTTATTATCAAGGTGGAATAACTTATCCACATGGTAAGTTAGGTTTATTACTTGGTCTACAAAGGTTAAAAGATAACAATTTATTGTATAAGGAATAAAAAATGATCACAAAAGACAAGCTAGATAGAATTAATGAACTAGCTAAAAAGAAAAAGGAAGAAGGATTAACAGAGGAAGAACAGCAGGAAAGAAAGGCTCTTCATGAAGAATACATTGGAAATGTTCGTAATTCCTTAAAAGCTCAACTAGACAGTATTAAAATAGTACCAGCTGAAGAAGTCGAACAAGTAAAGCCGTCAAAAAATGGTAATAATATTACGAAAGAAAATATTCAGGATGCTGTAGCTCAAGTCAGTCAATTCCTTCCAAATGAAAATGAAGAATTAACGGATGAAGAAAAGGAACGAGTTGCTTTTATATCCGACAAACTGGGGAAAGAGTTTAGAAATCAACAAATTTCTGATGAACAATTAAGTCAAGTTCTAACAGGTAATCCATCTAATCCAACAGGACAAGCTGGAGATGAAATGCTTAGTAGGATGAATAATTCACATAAAGGACTGACTGATTGGGCCTTGACCTTCTTAAAAGATGAAAACATTAAACCAAGTACCATTTTAGATATTGGTTGTGGTGGTGGAGCAGCCATTAAAAACCTCCATGAACGATATCCAAAAGCTACAATCTATGGAATAGATGTCTCAGATTTAGCAATTCAAAAAACAATTGAATTTAATCAAAAAGGGGTTACTGAAGATAAAGTTAGAGTAACAAAAGGAAGTGTTGAAAATTTACCTTATGGTGATGACTTTTTCGACCTTGTTGTTTCCATTGAATCTTATTATTTTTGGCCACGATTCCAGAATTGTTTAGAACAGATAAAAAGGGTTCTAAAACCAAATGGGACTTGTATGATCGTAGCTGAACTTTATGGTGATTTAGAATTAACTTATAAAGAAAACCTAATTGCTCAAAAGTTTAATCAAAATCTTTTAACAAAGAAAGAATTTAAAGATAGTTTTGAAAAGGCTGGCTTTAAAAATATTAGAATCTATACTGAAGATAATCCAAATTGGATTTGTGTTGAAGCTCAAAAATAACCAATTCCTAGCTTTTGCTAGGATTTTTTTATCTAAAACATGAATTTACTGAAAAAATATAGCAATCCAATAAAGTGGATAACTTTATTAATTCTGACTAATGCTTTATCAATCTACCTGTTCACTTCAGGATGGTTAAGATTTCCAAATACAGCTGTTATTTATAATTCATCTCCAGAATTTTTAGAGGAAGTAGTTAAGTTAAATCAACTTAATAATATTATCAACAAGAGAAGTTTAAATAAAGTTGATAATAGAGCTCTTGGAGAAACTTTAATTAAAACGATGTTTGATAATATTGGAGATGACTATGCTGAATATTATCCAACAGCTGAATACGAGGAAATGGTTAGCTCTTACTCTAATACTTTTGGTGGTATTGGCGTTTTAATTGATGGAACAGATCCTAATAACATACTTATAACCGATATCATTGAAAACACACCAGCTGCTACTGCGGGTATAAAGGGTGGAGACAAAATAATTAAGATTAATGATGAAAATGTTGTTGGACAAGATCTTGATTTAGTTGTTTCTAAAACTAGAGGAGAAATTGGGTCTGAAGTCAAAATAACGGTTGAACGGGATGGAAAGGAAATCGATTTTAAACTTAAAAGAGCTCAAATTGATAGTAGTACTGTATCTGGAGAGAACCTAGATGGGATTGGTTATATTTATATTTCTAGTTTTGGTTCAGGAACTCCTACCCAATTTAAAGAACAACTTGACAAACTTTTAGGTGAGGGAATAACTGGATTAGTAATAGATTTAAGATACAACGGTGG
>CANQOZ010000002.1 GCA_947625585.1 uncultured Eubacteriaceae bacterium | reverse complement strand
TCATTTGTAAATACAAAAGGTCTAATATATAAAGAAGTATCTTTATCTGAAGGAACCCAATCTTTTTCGACTTTAACTAATTCCTTGATTGCTTCAATAAAATCTTCTTCAGGTATTTCTGGAATGCATAATCTTATATTTGAATTGTTCATTCTTTTAGCATTCATATTAGGTCTAAATAACTGAATTGTTCCATCTTCAGTTCTATATGCTTTTAAGCCTTCAAACGTTTCTTGAGCATAGTGAAGTGCAACAGCGTTTGGTTCTATTTCTAAAGGAGCATAAGGGACAATACGAGGATTGTTCCAGCCTTCTTCATCATCGTAATTCATTAAAAACATGTGATCTGTATAATAATTACCAAAACCTAATTCTGTACCCGGTTCTGGTTTTTCTCTTAACTTTTCAGATTGTTCAAATTTAATATCCATTAAAAGCTCCTTATTAAATCAAATTAAATTATGTTTAATTATATTATCATAAACAAGTATATTTTGTTCATTACGATGTGACCAAACTAATGCAGCTTCAGTAGCATATACAGTTTCAGGAAGCTTTACATTTTTGGGAATTGAACCTTTATATTTTCTTGCGAGTGTAATATGTGCTTTAAAATTTACAGGTTTTAAATTTAGATTTAATTTTTTTAATTCTTCATATATAAAAGATACTAATTCTTTTACATATTGATTGTCCTTAGCTCCTAGCCAAATTATATTTCCTCCTCTATTACGGAATATACCTAATTTCGTAAATTCGATTTTTATCGGTTCATTTATTAAATTTTTATACTTTTGACAAGCTTTATTAAAAGCACTTTTAACTTTATCAATATCAGATACATTTCCAATAAAGTATAAAGTTAAATGAAAATTACTAGTTGGAGTAACAAATCTTGCATTTGGATCTATTTGTTTTAATTCATTTTGAATTTTTTCAATTTGCTTTATTGTATCTGAACTAAATCGGATTGCAGTGAATAAACGTTTTGAGTCATTCATAATTGCTTATTATAATAATAAAGAAGGAATTTAAACATGGAAAAATTAAAAGTACCTATTAAAGTAGGTCAGAAACTAAATTTAAATATTAAAGATATTACTTCAACAGGAGAGGGTGTTGGTAAAGTAGATAATTTTACTGTCTTTGTAGATAAAACAGTCCCAGGAGATAAAGTCAAAATTGTAATTGATAAAATTAAGCCTAATTATGCTATTGGAAAAACATTAAAATTTATAACAAAATCAAATAAAAGAATAGATAATACATGCATTTTTAATAATAATTGTGGTGGTTGTCCGTATGGAAATTTAAATTATGCAGAACAATTAAGAATAAAAGAAAATAATTTAAAACAATGTTTAACCAGAATTGGTGGTTTTAAAGACTTAGATATTCTTCCCATAATCGGAACAAATAAATGTAATTATAGAAATAAATCTCAATTTAAGGTAAGTAATAACGGTTTAGGTTTTTATAAAAAAGGATCTCATGAAATTGTCACAATTAATAATTGTGAAATTCAATCAGATACTATAAATAAATTAATTCCTACTTTAGAAAAAATAATAAAAAAGGCGAATATATCTATTTATAATGAAAAAACTAATAAAGGTTTATTAAGGGGAATTTTAGTTCGATCTAATAAAGAAAACGAAGTTTTGATATCATTCATTATTAATGGAGACTCCTTACCGAATCAAAGAGAAATAATTAATTTGTTAAAAAAGAACCCTTTAATAATTAGTATTTTCCTTAATATAAATAAGGGTAAGGGAAATCGTATCCTAGGAAATAAAACTAAAGTTTTATATAAGAGAAAAGATTTAATAGAAACTTTGGGCAATAAAAAATTTAAAATCTCTCCTGATTCTTTTTTTCAAGTAAATTCAGATCAAGCAGAAGTTCTATATAATATCATAAAGAACTTTATTGAATTATCTCAAGATGATGAAATTTTAGATTTGTATTGTGGTACAGGCTCTATCGGAATCTATGTAGCTAACAGTGATACTCATCTTACTGGTATTGAAATTAATAAAGCAGCTATTGATGATGCTATTTATAACGCTCAATTAAATGGATTAAAAAACAGTAAATTTTATGTAGGCAAAGCCGAAGAAGTAATTAATAAGTTAAGTTTAAAACCAACCTGTGTTATTCTTGATCCTCCTAGAAAAGGTTGTGAAAAAAAATTATTAGAATATTTATTAAAGCTTAAATTAAATAAAATAGTTTATGTTAGTTGTAATCCTGCTACGTTAGCTAGAGATTTGAAAGTTTTAAGCCAGATTTATAAAGTTAAAAAAGTTCAACCAGTAGACATGTTTCCAAATACAGGTCATCTTGAAACAGTAGTTTTACTAGAGAAAGATTAATCAAAAGAATAATGGTATTTAATAATCTAAGTCCATTTTTAAAATTACGAATTTTGAATCATCCTTTTCCAAAAGATACAAAGAGTCTCTATTTTACTCATTGGAATTTAAATGATAAACAAGAATTATTTACCTTGGCTCAAGATGAAGAAGTTGGTACTAACAGTGGATGGAAGCCACACACAACAATAGAAGATAGTAAAAATGCCATTGAAAAAGCCTATCTAAATTCTTACTCATATGCTTTAAGATTGAAAAGTAATAATAATATCGTTGGACATATCTCCTTATTACCTGATCAATATAGCTTATTAAAAATTGGTAAAAATGAGGCAGAAATTGGATTTTGGATAGGTAAAGATTACTGGAATAATGGATATATTTCAGAAGCTTTAACTTCCATACTCTATTATGCTTTTAAAAAAATTCACTATAAAAAAATTTGGGGTGGTTGTTTAGATAAAAATAAAGTTTCTGAGCATTTATTTATAAAAAATAACTTTACTTATTTAAAATCTATTCCAATTGAATTAATATTTAAAAATAAAATAAGAACTGAGGAAAAAATATTTGTTTTAACAAAATCAAAGTACGATGAAATATATAGGTAAATTATGAAAAAAATGATTATTTATTAAATTTTCCTTTTTAACATTAATAAAGTAAAAAGTTCTTAAAAAAGAAATCGATTTTTAAGTGAATATTCTTGGAAAGAAATAGATTTATTTCTTAAAAATTGGATATGAGTTAATTCCTGTAAATAAAATTAAAATATGTGTCCCTTTATTTAAAAGGAATAAAGGAAGCATTAATATTTCAGTTTAATCAAGAGAATAATAGAATAATTTATATTAGAAGAAAAAATGAAAATACTCTATATAATTGACTTTAATTTTGACTATAAGGAATATAATTATGGAAGATAAATTGTATGCAAAAATTAAAACTATTGGAACCGTTTCAAAAAATTTAGTTAATAATAATTATTTTGTTTTATTCGAAAATGAAAATGATGAATTTAGTAACTTTGGTTATACAGTTGAAAATCCTATAATTAATGGAGAAATAAAAGTAAATGATATTGTTCAAATTGATGATCATTTTTATAAAATAAAAAAAATTCCAGAAGGATTTAATGATTATATTAAAAATCAATTTCAGTTTGAATTAATTATTGATCGAAATTTTGACTGTGTAAATCAAATCTTATTAGACGGTACATCCTTTCCTGAAATTAAAGAAGGAACTATAATAAAGATAAAAGAATCTTAGGATTATTTAATCCTAAAATTCTTTTTTTATTTTTTCCAAAACTTCATAATCAGCTGGACAAAACTCATATAAATCAATGTCTTCTAATTTTATCCATTTGTAATCTTGATGTTCTAATAATTCAAAACTTTTATCTTTTAACTGAGCCTCGAAAATTGTTAGACAAATCTTTATATCAGGATAATCATGATTTACCTTAATAAATTCAGAAAGTACTTCTACTGAAGTCCCAATCTCCTCTGTACATTCTCTTTTCAGAGCTTCAACTTTAGTTTCTGATGGCTCAACTTTACCACCAATGAATTCCCATAAATTACCTCTCATTTTATTACTTGGTCTTTTAAATATTAGGAATTCATTATTATTATTAAATATTAAAGCACCAACTACATTGACTCTTTTATTCATCTTATAAAATAGTATTTAAAAAAGTTGTTATTATGTGGATACTGCCAGCTATATTTCCAATAGCGCAACCAAGATTTGTGAAGACAACTACTAATAAAACACGAGTTACTTTATTTTTCCAAAAACCTCTTACTGTACTAATATCATCACTTAAATTTTCAAAATCAATAACTTTTGGTTTTTGAAAATAAGCTTCTGCTATTCCTGAAAACCAACCACTTGCTAAAACTGGACTTAAAGCTCCTAATGGAGAGCAAACAATAGCAACAATTATTGCTTGAACACATCCACCTCCAATGAAAGCGCCGATCCCTGCCCCAATCATAACTAAAATTAACCAATTTTTTGTTTGCTCAATTCCGGCATGGAAATCAACAGAAAAAGTAATTGCAATAATAATTGCAAAGAATAATAAAGTACCCCATCCTAATATTTTTCCAAAGTTAGATTTTTTACCGGTGTCATTTAATTCATCTAAATTATGCGATTTGTATATTTCTTTGGAAACACCCGGTACATGAGCTGCCCCTAAAACAGCAACAACCTTTTCACCTGGAGCATTTTTAATATTTTCAGATAAATACTGATCTCGTTCATCAACTAAAGCAGTTTTTAATCCTGTAAAATTACTTCCAAGTTCATTTAAGGAAGCTGTTATCATATCCTCTTGCTTTATTTGTTCTAATTCTTCCTCAGTAATCTCTTCCTGACTAAAAATACTCATTAAAACAGCTGTTAATAATTTAGATTTATCCCAAAAAGAACATTTTTTCCATATTCTTTTAAATGTTGTTTGAATATCTCTATCAGCTAAAACAAGCTGAGATTCATTTTCTTCAGCAGATTTCATTGCTTGAATCATCTCTTGTCCTGACTGAATATTAAATTGTTCAGCTATTTTTTTTTGATAATTTGAAAGAATTAGGTTTACTAAAAATAACGAACTTTTTCCTTCTTTAACTATTTGAACTAAATCAGTATCTTGATACTTCTCTTTTTGAGTAATACTTTGATAACGTGCTGGATCTAATTCTATACAAACAGAATCTGGTTGTTCTGTTTCAATTGTCTCCTTAACTAATTCAACACTTTTTGGAGAAACATGAGCAGTCCCAACTAAAATTATTTCTTTATCATGCCCATTCTCATTGAGTGTCAATTTGGTTATATTTGAACTCATAATTCTCCTCTCAGTTCTCTGTTAATTAAATACAGATTATTTTATTTTATTAACCTTGAATTAATTATAAATTTATAGATTAATTTTTTTGAAGAAATTTAAGCTTTAAAATAACCATTTTAACTTAAACAACTTTAGAACAACTTCAGTGTTATTAATTCTCTTTAACTGATTCTCTGAATCTAATATCATAAGGTAAAATCATAACATTATCAGCTTCTTTATCTTCCATATTTTCAATCTTTTTGATTAGCATTCTAGCTGCTATTGAACCAATATCATAAAGAGGTTGTCTAACTGAAGATAAAGTTGGCGAAATCCATTCAGAAATCCAATAATCATTAAAACCAGTTATAGCTAAGTCATCTGGAACATTTCTACCATTCTCTTTAGCCATTTTCAAAGCACCCATTGCTAATTGATCGTTCATACAAATAATTAAATCAACATCTTTACCTGAATCTAAAATAGCTTTTGTTGATTTTGCACCACCATTTAAGCTTAATCTTCCTGCTTGAATTAGACTTTTATCAATTTCAATGTCGGCTTCTTTAGCAGCTTTTAATATTCCTTCTAAACGATCTTCAACAACTTGACCACCTTTTTCATCAGTGATAATAGCTATATTCTTATACCCTTTTTGAATTAAATCTTTTGTTAAGTTATAAGCAGCCTCGACATTGTCAATTAAAACAGCACTTATATCGCCATCTTTATCTTGAACACATCCTAACACTACTTCACAATTAGCTCTTTCTAAGAGCTCTTTTGTATTATTGTTAAAATCTTTACCAATATAAATTACTCCATCACACTGTTTTTCTAATAAAACATCAAGCATTTCTTTTTCACGTTCTGAACTTGAATCAGTATCAATTAGAATAATATTATATTTATAAATTTCACTTGTTACTTCAGCACCACGTACAATATCAGAATACATTGGATCAGAAATGTCAGGAATCATGATTCCAATTGTATTCGTTTTCTGTATTTTTAAACTTCTTGCTATTGCATTTGGTTTATAACCCGTTTTTTTAATCGCATCAAGTACTCTTTGTTTTGTATCTTCGTTTACTAATGGAATGTCATTGACTACTCTTGAAACTGTCGCAACTGATACATGGGCTTCTTTTGCTACATCTTTAATTTTAACTTTCATATTTGTTATCTCGCTTATCAATCGCTTCTTTAACAGCTTTTGGAATTTTCCTACATTTATCTTCTGAAACAGCACATAAGGCTACTCTAATGCCACCACTTAAAGCAATTAAGAAAATATTATCATCATAAAGTGCTTCAGTTATTTCTTGTGGATTATCTACAGGAATGCTCATAAAGAACCCATCATCATATTCACAAATATTTAAACCAACATTTTTACATTCTTCAACTAAAGCATCTCCACGTTTTCGTAACATTTCCCTATTAGCAGTTTGTTCTGATAAAAAACGTTCATAGCTAGTAGGATCGTTTATAATATCAGCTAAAACTTGCATAGCTCCTCGTGTTCCATTTGACCAATTAGCTCTATTTGAATAAATAGCACTTGCTTCAAATTCGTCTGCAATCTCCTGAGTTGGAGCTGCGCAAATAAGTGCTCCATTTCTTAATCCATACATGGTATACCCTTTTGAAGCACTAAATGCGTATAATGGGAGTATATTTTCAGGTAAATGTTCTAATTTTTTCATGAACTTCCTTGAACCTTCTTTAGCAAAGTCAACATAAGCTATATCGTTTAAAACAACAATTTGCTTATCAGGATTATTTTTTGCTTCTTCAATCCAAAATTCAATAATTTTATCCCATTCATCATCGTTTATTGTAAAACCTGTTGGATTATGCGCTGGTGTGTTTAAAATAGTTAAAATTCTACCTTGATCATTAAGTAACTTTTTAAATTCTTTTTTATAGGATTCTAAGTTAAAACGTCCTTCATCATTGAACAGACTAAATAATTGATATCCCCTTTTATGTTCATCAGCAATTGTTCTATAAGGCGCCCAATGCCAATCAGGAATTAATATCTTATCCCCATAATTCGAATAGTTTGCAATGGCATTTCTAACAGCACCAGTTCCACCAGGAGTAGCAACAGCTTTGATATATGCATCTGGCCTTTGATCTCTAAAACAAGCTTCAGGTACAGCTTCAAGAAATTCTTCAATTCCTCCAATATCAGCATATGCAGCAATTTTATCATCTGGTAAATTTTTTAAAGTGTTATAAACCTCATTAAAAGTGACCAGATTTCCTTCATCATCCATCAGGGCTCCAAGAGTAGAATCAATAACATTTTCTTTTCCGTATTTTTCTTTAGCTTCACTTGCTTTTTGAGCTACAGCAAAAATAGGATCAGTTCCAGCCTCTCTTACAGCATCTTCAATTACCATTCGCATAATCAAACCTCCAATTTAAATTTATCTCTATATTTAGCTCTCTCTATTTCAAAGAGACTTTTACCATTACTATCGATTGAAACAATAACTGGAAAATCTTTTACAGTAATTTTTCTTAAAGCTTCCGGACCTAAATCCTCATATTCTATTATTTCATTTTTTAAAATAGACTGATTTAACAAAGCACCAGTACCACCTATTGCAGAAAAATATACTGCTTTATTTTTTTTCATACTTTCTATTACTTCTAAAGACCGTTTCCCTTTTCCTATAGTTGCCTTTAAACCTAAATCTAATAATTTTGGAGTATATTTATCCATCCTATGAGATGTTGTAGGTCCAGCTGAACCTATTACTTTTCCATTTGGTGTAGGAGTTGGTCCCATATAATAAATAACAGAATTCTTTATTTCAAAGGGTAGATTCTTATTATTATCTATTAAATCTATAAGTCGTTTATGAGCAGCATCTCTAGCTACATAGATTTCTCCGTTTAATAAAACATTGTCCCCTGCTTCTAGAGTTTCAACATCATTATCATTAATTGGAAGGAAAATTTTCTTTTTTTTCATAATTCCCTTTCAGTGATTCTATCAGCATAACAACAAATATTAATAGCTACTGGTAACCCAGCTATGTGTGTAGGGGATTCAATTATATTAACTTTTAAAGCTGAATTAATTCCACCTAAACCCATTGGTCCAATTCCAGTATTATTAGCAAATTTAATAATTCTATTACTTAAATCTTCATAAATTTTATTTTTATGCTTATAATCAATCGGCAATGTTAAAGCTTTTTTAGCATTTAATGCACAAGTCTCAAAATCACCACCAATACCGATTCCAACAATAACGGGAGCACAAGCATTTGGAATTGCTTCTTCAAGAACTTCTTTTATAAAATTTTCAATTCCATTAATTCCATCAGCAGGTTTTAACATTTTTAATTGACTTGTATTTTCAGAACCAAAACCTTTAGCCATAATTTTAAAATTAATCTTATCTCCATCTACAATTCTAGTATGAAGAATTGCTGGAGTATTATTAAAAGTATTTTTTCTTTCGATAGGATCAGAAACGATTGATTTTCTTAAAAATGAATCTTTATAAGCCTGTTTAACTCCCTCATTTACAGCCTTTTCAAAAGAACCACCTGTAATATGAACATCTTGCCCAATTTCAGCAAATACAATGACCATTCCTGTATCTTGACATATAGGAATATTATTTTTTTGAGCACAATCAAAATTTAATAAGATATTTTCTAAAATACTTTTAGCGATAGGAGACTCTTCATTATTTAAAGCTTCTTCTAATTTTTGTTTTAATTTTGGATCTACATTAAAATTAATGTCTGTACAGGCTTGTTTTATTACCTCTGTAACTTTATTTGATTCTATTTCTTTAATCATAATTTATGAATCTAATTTCTTCTTTTTACCTCTTCTTAATTCATGTATTGCTATATATACTGCTCCAAAAAAAATAATAAAATAGAAAGTAATAAATCTCCATGCTAGAAGAGCTACAGAAGATTCTGCTGATCCTAATAATGTACTAAATACTAAAACAAACCCTATTTCAGCTCCTCCTGCAGCACCAGGTAAAGGTACAAATGCAATCATTAAATAACATAATGCTTGTAACATTAGAATTTCAAAAATATTAATATTTGGGATTCCTAATGCTTTTAAGATTGTATAAGTAATTAAATAAAAAATCAGGATGGCAATAATGTTAAAAAAAACTAGTATTAAAGAACTAGTTAATCGTGTAGTCAACTTTTTTACTGAAGTAGAATATTCAAAAACAAATTGTTTAATTCTATCTGACCACTTTTTTTCATTTTTAACGATATGTAATTTTAAACCTAAATTTAATAATCCATAGAGGAACTTTTCTGCTAATTTAGGTTTAAAAGTAACAAGTAGAATTAAAACTACTCCACCAATATTAAAAACAAGTCCAAATAGTAAAAAGAGTTGAGCATAACCTGGCCAAGCTAAAACCAAAGGTAAATTAGTTAAAATTCCAGCAATTCCTATTGTTGTAATTGCAATTTGATATAATGCATATTTTTGAACTAGGATTGCTATTCCAGTTCCAGCTTTAACTCCACTCGTCATCAACTCTAACAACTGCATAGGTTGTCCTCCAGATGAACTTGGTGTTACTTGGTTATAATACTGACCAACTATAACTATAGTAAAAGCTGTTTTGAAGGAAGCATTTGGATATTCATATCGAATTAATATTAATAATAATCCAGTCTCAATTACCCAATATAATCCAAGTAAACATAAGGAAAGAAATAGATAAAAAATATTAGAGTGATTAATTACACTCATAAATTCCTCTAAATTAACTTCCTTACGAATAATATATATAGTTATAACAGCAACAAATAGGAAAATTAAATAATTGTAATTATTCTTAATAAATTTTTTAATCTTATTCTTCATTTAAATTGCTCTTATAGCTACATTATAGCTTAAACTGGACTTTATGAAAAATTTTCATAATAATTTTTTATTTTAAATCAAAATAATTGTTTTGTCGTAATCCTTCATATAAAGCAATATTTACACTATTAGCTAAGTTAAGTGAACGACATTTCTCATGTTCTCTCATAGGAATCCTATAACGATTTTCTTTAAATCTTTCATGGATTTCATTTGGTAACCCGGCGGTCTCTTTTCCGAAAAGTAAAAAACTATTATCCGGAATTTTTAATTCATCCAACCTTTTATCGGCCTTTGTTGAAAGTATAAATACTTCAGGATTATTATTTTTAGTTAAAAAGTCTTCAAAAGACTCATAAACTTCTAAATTAAGCAAATCCCAATAATCTAAACCAGCACGTTTTAAATATTTATCTCTTAAAGAAAAACCTAATGGTTTAATCAGATGAAGTTTTGAATTTGTTAAAACACAAGTTCTTGCTATATTACCAGTATTTGATGGTATTTCAGGTTCATATAAAACAACATTAATCATAATTTATTAAAAAAATAAGGAGTTTAATTTAAACTCCCTGAAATTTATAATGGTAATTTAATTATAAATGTACTTCCTTTATTTAACTTACTATTAACTTCTATTGTCCCTTCATAATTATTAACAATATTATTAGCAATATTTAAGCCTAAACCAGTTCCTTTAAATTTTCTACTTCTAGCATTATCACAACGATAAAAACGTTCAAATATTTTCTTTTGTTCACTTTCTTTAATTCCAATACCATTATCTTTTACAGTAAAAACTATGTAATCATTATCTTCTTTTAAAAAAACTTCAACTTTTGAATTTGGTATTGAATATTTTATAGCATTATCGATGAATATTCTAAATAGTTGTCTTAATTTTTCGGAATCACCATAATATCTTAATTCCTTTTGAATGTTAGAAACTAATTCAATATTTTTTTCTTTAGCAGATGATTTTAATAAAAATATAATTTCATCTAAAAGATCATTTAATAAAAGATCACGATCTAAATAAACTTGTTGTTCATTATCATCTTTAACTACTTCCATTAAATCTTCAACTAAATGTGACATAGTTTGAGTTTCTGAAACAATATTCTGGAACCATTTCTTATTTGCTCGAATTGTTTCCTTTTCTTTAAATAAAAGTAATTCAACATTGGTTTGTATTACATTTAAAGGCGATCTTAATTCATGTGAAACATCTGCTAAAAATTCATTTTGTTTCTCGTAATTGCGTTCTATTGTTTTAAGGGAAATTTTTGTTAACCAAAAACAAATTAAAATTAATCCAAATATTGCAACAAATCCAATTATTATAGAGTTTTTTACTAAAGATTCAATTATTTCTTGTTCACCAATAATATTTTGAAAAACATAAAGGGTTTCCTTTTGCTTTTTATCAGTAAAATCTAGTTGATAAACTCTATAAAAAAACTTTTCAAATTCAATTGTTCTAAAAGAATCATCGTTATCGATTAAGTTAATAATACGTTCATTGAGTTTATTATTTTTACTATCAGTTTTAATTATTTTATTTTTTTGACAGATAATATAATTAAATCCTAATTGATTATGAAAATCAGTATTAATTAAACTTCTTCTATTAGAATCCGTTTGAATATCCAATAATTCTTGAGCTGATTCTTTTAAATAAGTTTGTCCTGATAAAACAATATTAGAATATTCTATTAATAACAAAGCTATAATAATAAATATAAAAAAAATTACGAGTATAGTGATATTTGTAAAAGTAATTTTCCTTCTAATTTTAAAAAGGTTTGTTTTCAAGCATATAACCCACTGATCTAATATTTCTTATTCTTGTATCTGAATGTCCGATTTCTAACAATCGTCTAACATTTCTAATAAGGATTTCTAGATTATTTTTTGGAACACTTCTACCCCAAATAGCTTGAATGAAAGTCTCAGTCTCAACAGTTTGTTCAGAATTTCTTAATAATATTTCTAAAACCATTGACTCTCTTTTAGTTATAGGTAATTTTTTTCCTTTTATAAATAACTGTTGTTTATACGGAAAGTATTCAATATCGGAAAAGATAATACGATTATCTCTCGTATTTGTATCATTTCTTCTTATTAGTGCTCTAATTCTAGCAAAAAATTCTTTTGCAGAGACTGGTTTTACCATATAATCATCAGCTCCAAGATCTAATGACTTAACTTTATTATCTACAGAACTTAAGGCTGTTAACATTAAAATTGGAGTATTATTTCCACTTTCTCTTATTTGCTTTAATAAATCGATACCATTAATTTCAGGAAGCATGATATCAATTACAATAACATCATAATCTTCCCTTCGAGTTTGATAATAAGCATCAAGACCATTATCAATAACTTCACAGTCTATCCCTTGTAAAGAACTCATATTTTGAATGCTATCTGTTACTTTTGGATCATCTTCGACTAATAAAATTTTCATGATTAAACATTAAATCTAAAGAAAACAACATCGTTTTCTTTCATAATATAATCTTTTCCTTCGGTACGTGTAAGACCTAGTTCTTTCGTTTTTGATTCAGAACCATATTTAATCAAATCATTATAATTGGTTACTTCAGCACGTATAAAACCGCGTTTCATATCACTATGAATTTTTCCTGCAGCTTCTGGAGCCTTTGTTCCCTTCTTAATTGTCCATGCTCGACATTCATCAGGACCTGCCGTTAAAAATGATTGCAATCCTAGTAAATCATATGAAGCTTTTATTACACGATCTAAACCAGATTCATTTAAAGATAATTCTTCTAAGAAAACTTCTTTTTCATCATCTTCTAATTGAGCAATTTCATTTTCAATCTTTGCTGAAATTGGAATAATTCTATTATTACCTACTTTTTCTTTAATTTGAGTTAAATAAAGATTATCACTATTTATCTGATCTTCTAGAATATTAGCAATATAGAGAATTGGTTTAGTTGTAATTAGTTGTAAATTATTTAAATAATTCCATTCCTCAATAGTAAAATCATCTTTAACAGGATACTCACCTTTTTCGAGCTTAACTTTGAATTTCTCTAAAATTTCAAGATTAGAAAGTTCATCTTTATTATGTTTAGCTTGCTTTTTTAAACGCTCTATTCTTTTATCAACTGTTTCAAGATCAGCTAGAATAAGTTCTAAATTTATAGTTTCTATATCTTCTAGTGGATTAATAATACCATTGACATGAGAAATATTTTCATCTTCAAAGCAACGAACTACGTGTGCGATAGCATCTACTTCTCTAATATGACTTAAAAATTTGTTCCCAAGTCCTTCACCTTTGCTAGCACCTTTTACTAAACCTGCAATATCTACAAATTCAATTGTTGTCGGTGTTATTTTCTTAGTTTTATAAAGTTCACCAAGTTTATCTAATCTTTCATCAGGAACATTAACTATACCAACATTTGAATCAATAGTACAAAAGGGATAATTTTGGGCTTCAGCATGTCCATTAGTTAATGCATTAAAAATAGTACTTTTACCAACATTTGGTAAACCAACAATTCCGATTTTCATATTAGTATTCTATATATTTAATATTATCGTCTTCTTTCCAAAGTCTTTCAAGATTATAGAAAGATCTTTCATTATTATGGAAAATATGAACAACAGAATCACCATAATCAATTAGAATCCAACGACCGTTGTTCTTTCCCTCAACTCTTAACGGTTCAAATCCATCTTCAGCAAGTTTTTCTTCAACTTCATCAGCTATAGCTTTAACTTGTCTTTCATTTCCTGCACTTGTAATAATAAAATTATCAGCAATTACACTTAATCCATCAAGATCAATAACTTGAATATCTTCACCGTTTTTATTTTCTATTGCATTAATTATATTTTTAGTTAAATTATTTATTTTATTCATTATCTTTTAAAAACTTCCAGGCTTTCTCAGTTGTTTTATTTATAGGATAATTATTCTTTCTTAAATAATTTAAATTATTATCCATAGCTTTAAAAACAGCCTTATTTAGATCTTGCTTTGCTAATTCTCTTACTTCTTCTACACCAGGCTGACTTCTTAATGGTTCTATATAATCTGCTAGAAAAATTATTTTATCAAGTTTACTCATTTGAACGTCACCTGTAGTATGTTTTGCAATAGAGCTTAATATTTCAGGGTCTTTAATACCATAGTTTAATTGAGCTAATAACTGTCCAATAATAGCATGAAGAGTACTTGGATTTTCATAAAACTCACTTGGGATTTTAAAATTATATTTATCAGCTAATTGAACCATTTCCTCAAAACTTAAGCTTTTAGCACAATCATGTAATAATCCTGCAATTTCAGCCTTTTGAATATCAATATCAAAACGTTCTGCTAATTCAACAGCTGTATTCATAACATTAATTGAATGTTCAAATCGTTTTGGCTTTAACTCTTTTTTTAATTGTTTTTTAAATTGTTTAATTTGGTCTTCTTTTTTCAAGTATAAATTATTATCTTCTATAAAATTAATTATTTCATCTGGAGTTAGATACTTTATTGACTTATTTAAAAATCTTTTATTTCTTATAGTCGTTGAAGAGATATCTACATTTGAACCATTATAAATTAGAAAATTTGCATTATATTTTCTTTTAAGGTCATTTAAAATTTCAAAAGAAATTGGATAGCCAGGTCTTTCCACAACAATAAAAGGTATCATCTGAAGTAATTGATCTATCTTATACCAATTCTTTAATTTTTCTATAATATCAGAACCGATAATGAAATAATACTTATTATCAGGATTTTCACTTATTAAACTTTTAATTGTGTTGTAAGTATAATTTTTTTCATTACCTATAGTTTCTCTTAAATCAATATCAAATATTGAATTATTCTCCTTAATAAGATTTAACATTTCAATACATTGATGATTATCTTCATTACTAGACTTAAAAGGATTATATTTATTTGGAAGTAATAAGATTTTATCTAGATGAAATTCGTCAAAAATACCTTGAGCAACAATAAGGTGACCTTGATGGATTGGATTAAAACTACCACCTAAGATTCCAATTTGTTTCATTTTTTTGATTTTTTCCTATTTGGAACTTTTTTACGTTTTTCCTTTCTGATTGCATTTTTAGAAGGAATTATATTATTTTTTAATTCAAGATTTTTTTTGTAAAGTACAAACTTATTCCCGATAGTACGAACAACATCACAGTGAATTTTTTCTGCAATAATATCTGCAGCTTCTTTAGCCGTCATATCACTATTTTGTTGAATTTTACACTTTATTAATTCTCTTGCTTTTAAATTATTTCTTACTTGGTCTAAAATATCATTAGTAATTCCATTTTTACCAATAAATACGATATCAGGGATTTCATTAGCTAATTTACCTAAATAGCTTCTTTGTTTACTTGTAATCATTTTATTCAAAATAGTCGAATTCTATATCATTAATTCTAACTAAATCTCCTTCTTGAATCTCCATTTTTTTTAATTCTTTAAATAACCCTTGATCATTAAGTTTTCGTTGAAAATAACCTATTGAATCTAGATCATCAAAATTCACTGAATTTAGTAAACGTTCAAAATCTCCATCAACGACATAAACTTTTCCATCTCTTGTATTTTCAATATGAATTTTAAAAGCTTCATCGTTTTGTTCTTCAAAAGTGTATTCAACCTCAGGCTCAATATCAAAGATTGGTTCCACTTCTCCAATTTCATCTAATAATTGTATACAGCGACTAATTAGTTTATCTAACCCTTCCCCTGTAACTGCTGAAATTGGAAATGTTTCATAACCAAGATCTTCAAATTCCTTCTGAAGCATTTCTAATAATTCATCATCATTTAAAAGATCAGTTTTATTTAAAGCAATAATTTGTTTTCTTCCTGCTAATTTTTCATTATATTTTAATAATTCATTATTAATCGTTTTAAAATCTTCGATTGGATCCCTATTTTCACTTCCAGAAATATCAACAAAATGAATTAACATTTTGGTTCTTTCAATATGTCTTAAAAATTGTAGACCTAACCCAGTTCCTTCATGGGCTCCTTCTATAATACCTGGAATATCAGCAATAACAAAAGAATCATAATTTTTATAATCAAGAACACCAAGATTAGGTTCAATAGTTGTAAAGTGATAATTAGCTATTTTAGGTTTAGCAGCACTTACTCTAGATAAAAAGGTTGATTTACCTACGTTTGGAAAACCTAATAAGCCAACATCAGCTAACATTTTTAACTCAAGTTCAAGTATTTTTTCTTGACCTTTTTCGCCACCTTGAGCAAATCTAGGAGCTTGTCTAGTAGAACTGGCAAAATTCATGTTACCTCTACCACCTCTACCTCCTTTAGCAGCAATAAATTCTTCTTGATCTTCTTTTAAATCATAAATTGGTTTATTGGTTTGTTTATCAAATATTACGGTTCCTACTGGCACATTAATAACTAAATCATTACCAGATTTACCTGTACTTTTTTTACTGGTTCCATTTAAACCATTTTCTGCTTTATACTTTTTTCTATATTTAAATGGTAGCAGTGTTCTTAAACTTTTATCCGCTTTGAGAATTATATCTCCACCTTTTCCGCCGTTACCACCGTCTGGACCACCATTAGGTTCATATTTCTCTCTTCGAAAGCTCATACCACCGTGACCACCATTACCAGCAGTTAAATATATAATCGCCTTATCTATAAGCATATAGAAACCTCAAATCAATTTAATAATTATTCTATACTAAGAAAAGAAAATGTTTAAAATCTTTTTATTATATACCCTAAGAAGCAAGAGAATTCTAAGTTTAAACTTTCATGAAATTAGAATAAAATAATTTTAGATCATTTAAAATTTACAGAATAATTAAACAAAGAGTAGAAAGTTTTATTATAGAAAAGTAAAATCAAAGAAAAATCTCTAAAAAGGGATGTGAATCGGTTAAATCTTCTATTAAAAAATTAGTTAATATCTGTAGAAAAAGGAAAATTATGAATAATCTAGGTAATTAAGAGAAGCTTTAAAATTCTTTCCATCTATTATTTAAATATCAGTATAATGTTCAAATAATAATAACAAAATTTGATAGGAAACTAATTAAACGAAAAAGTATTAAAAAATATAAAAAGAGAAATTATAAAAGTGATAGACACATATACTTCTATCACTTTTACTTCAACTTATTCAGGATATACACTTACTTTTTTTCTAGTTTTATCCATTCTTTCAAAACGAACGATTCCGTCTGTTTTTGCAAATAAGGTATCGTCATTACCACGACCAACATTTTCACCTGGATGAATTTTTGTTCCTCTTTGTCTTACAAGAATATTTCCTGCTAAAACAAATTGTCCATCACCACGTTTCACTCCTAATCTTTTAGATTCGCTTTCACGTCCGTTTCTTGAAGAACCGACACCTTTTTTATGAGCGAATAATTGTAAATTCATTTTTAACATAATTCACCTCAAAATTTTTATTTCATTTGGATAAAGTTCACTTAATTGTTCATATGCTAAAATTAATGTATCTAATAAAATATTGACTTTTTTTCTATCGTCTTTCGATATATTATCTGGAATATGCATTGATAGAAATCCATCATTTTCATTAATTTTAACTTTTTTAATTTTACAAACTTCAGTTATTCCATTAAATATTGCTATCGTTAATGTGGATATTCCTGCACAGATAATATCTTGTCCAAATTCAGCAAAACCACTATGTCCGTTCACACTTATAGAAGAAATCTCATTCTTCTTCTGTTGAATTGTTATCTGTATCAACTACTTCTACTTGTGATTCATTAAAATGTTCAGTTTCAGTCGTTATAGTTTCTTCAACATCTGTGTTAGAGTCATTTAAAAGTTCAATACTTTTAATTTTAATTCTTGAAAATGGTTGTTTATGGATATTCTTTTTTCTGTATTTTTTCTTTGGTTTATATTTGAAGACTATAACTTCATCACCAATACCTTGTTCAACTAATTCAGCTTCAACTTTAGCATTCTTTAAGTATGGAAATCCTACAGAAATATCATCATCATTCCCTATAGCTAAAACTTCTTCAATTTCGAAATCTTCACCTTCAGGAATATTGAGTTTTTCTACTTCAATTTCATCATTTTGTTTTACACGGTATTGGTTTCCACCTGTTCTAATAATTGCGTACATTTTTACCTCCGAATTTAAATCGCCTTGCAGGTAGTGCGGTAACCTGTTAAGAGCGGAATACAACTAAATTATTTTAATAAAATTATTTCAAATCGTCAATTTTATTTTACAAAAAAACTGTTAAACTATTTAATCAGTATTAACTAAATAAAAATATTTAAAATAACTCTTATAATCACAACAATTTAAAAGGAAATAAATAAAAGTCATTTTTTATCTAATCAATTCATATTTATATTCTAAGAGGAAATCTTTAAAATTATTTAAGGTAGATACTTTAAAATACTAAGCAAGGATATTTTAATTATGAAAAAGAGTAAAACAACTAATATTTTAATTGATTTAGCTTTAATAGCTATAATTCTAATATCCGGTTTCTTCATTTTTATAAATATCTATCCACGTTTTAAGGAAAAAGATCAATATGAGGATCTCAGTTCACAAGTTACTAATCAGAATTTAATTGATTGGGAAAGCTTAAAAGCAATTAATCCTGATGTTGTTGGTTGGATAAAAGTACCAGAAACTCATATTGATTATCCAGTTACACAAACGTCGGATAATGATTATTATTTACTACGAAATTTTAATAAAGAAGAGTCAGGATATGGAAATCCGTTTTTAGACTTTACCTATGATAATAATAATCCAATGTCTAAGAATGCTGTAATTTATGGTCATAATAGTCGTTGGGGTGATCAAGTTGGTTTTGAAGGTTTATCGAATTACGATTCAATTGATTATTTTAACCAAAAACCTATTATTTATTACGCTACTCTAAATGATCCTGAGCTAGTCCCCTACGAAGTTGTAGCTGTACTTAAAGTTGATCAGGGTTTTGATTATAGACAAACAACTTTTACTGATAATAACGAATTCTTAAACTATTACAATAATATTTTATCTAATCGTTTATATGACACAGGAAAAGTTATTTATGGTAATGACCAATTAATAACACTTTCTAGTTGTAATTATGATTTCGACGATGCAAGAATAGTTGTAGTTGCCAGAAGGACTAAATAGAATCTATCTGGCAACTATTCATTATTTTTAAAGCTGATTCATGAAGTTCTGGATTAACTCCAGCACAACAATCCTCTTTAACATAAATAGGAATATTAGGAAAAGCAGCTCTAAGTAATAGAGCATTTGAGACGACACATATATCAGTACATAATCCCAAAATTTCAATTTCTTTTGGTTCTAAATCTTTTAAAACTTTTATTAATTCTTCTGACCCAAAAGTATTTTTTTCAATAACATTGTTTTTATCTATTAATTTAGCTATATCCTTATGAATATCCCAACCGGTTGTATTTTTAATACAATGTTCAATAGGTAATTTTTGACCTTCAAGGGTATCTAAATAATTGTCATAATGTGTATCTTGTGTTGCTAAGATAAAATAACCTTTATCTTTTTTACTCTTGATTTCATTTATTACATTATTGACAATCGATTGTGCTTCAGGTGTTCCTAAGGCACCATCGATAAAATCATTTTGCATATCTACTACTATAAGTACTTTTTGCATACTGCTTACCTTTTATTAATTATTTTTAGAATAATTTTAAATATAATATTTAAACAAATCAATTATGGAGGTTTATATGCCTAAATTTATAAAAGATAAAACAGACGAAATCTTTATTATTCCTGATAATTTAAATTTTGATGTAAATGAATTTGAAGTTTTAGAACCAAATACAAAAGATGCGGCTTTAGAAAAGCATGTACCATTAGTAAATGTTAATGGAAATACTGTAAAAGTATCTGTAGGAGAAGTTGAACACCCTATGTTAGATGAACATTATATTAATGATGTAATTTTAATAACAGATAAAGGTGTTTATAAAAAGGGTTTAAAACCAGGAAATTCTCCTGAAGTAGAATTTATAATTGATGAAGATGAAATTCCTCAAGAAGTTTATGAATTCTGTAATTTACATGGACTTTGGAAAAAGGAATTATAATAAAAAAGCAACTCCGTTTGGAGTTGCTTGTGTTTTCTTAATTAATGGCGGAGATGGAGGGATTCGAACTCTCGCATTCTGATGAATCTATCGCATTTCGAGTGCGACCTCTTATGACCACTTGAGTACATCTCCACAGAAATTTAATTATAACACATTTAGAGAAACTAAACAATATGCTTTACAAATTTGACATTAAAACTAAAGAACGTGATATGGTCAATATAACGAAACTCTTAATCAAGGCCATTAAAAATGAGAATTTTCAAAACGGTATAGCAATAGTTTATTGTCCTCATACAACAGCAGGTATAACAATTAACGAGAATGCAGATAAAGCAGTTGTACACGATTTGATTTTAGCTGAAAAAAAATTCTTTCCTAAATTAAAAAATTATCTACATGAGGAAGGGAATTCGGATGCCCATTTACTTTCATCTCTAATTGGAGTTTCAGAGACGATAATAATTAATAGAGGTAAACCACTACTTGGAATTTGGCAAAGTATTTATTTTTGTGAATTTGATGGTCCAAGAGAAAGGAAAGTTTATATTAAATTAATTAGCGAGGATAAAGTAAATCCTAAAAGAACAATATAAAAGCCGGGAAAACCCGGCTTTGTTTATTTTACAGCTTCTTGTTGAGCTTTTACTTCTTCAGCGAAATTTTCTTCTTTCTTTTCTATTCCTTCGCCCATTTCAAATCGAGCAAATCGACGTATTTTAACATTTTCACCTATTGAAGCTATTTGTTCTTTAACAAGCTCTTCAATTGTTTTATCTGTATCTTTAACAAATTTTTGGTCTAATAAGACATTTTCCTCATAAAATTTTTTTAAACGTCCTTCGACCATTCTTTCTACAATTTTTTCTGGCTTTCCTTCATTTAAAGCTTGCTCCCTTAGAATTTCTTTTTCATGTTCTATAACTTCTTCAGGAACATCTTCCCTATTTAAATAAGTAGGATTAGTTGCAGCAATCTGCATGGCGATATCACGGACAAAATCTTTAAATCCTTGGTTTTTAGCTGCAAAGTCTGTTTCACAATTAACTTCAACCATGGTACCAATTTTACCACCCATATGAATATAAGAATCAACAATACCTTCAGCTGCTACTCTATCAGCTTTCTTTGCAGATTTAGCAATTCCTTGTTTTCTTAAATATTCTGCCGCTTCATCTAAATTCCCATTACATTCAACTAGTGCTTTTTTACAGTCCATCATTCCTGCACCAGTTCTCTGTCTTAGTTCTTTTACTTCTTTAGCAGTTACAGCCATAATTAATTATTCCTCTATCTTTTCTATAATTACTTCTTCAACAGAACCGTCTGGTTCTTCAATAACTATATCGTCTATTTCGACTTTAACTTCTTTAGGTTCTTCAGAAATTACTTCTTCAGTTTCTACAATATTTTCTTCAGTGTTTGCTTCTGATTTAGCTACAGCTTCAGCAGCAGAATCTTTTAACTCTTCTGTTTCTTCATCAGTTTCGATTAAACCTTGTTTTCCTGCAACTATTCCATCTGCTAAAACTTTTAGAATTAATGCAATAGCTCGAATTGCATCATCATTACCAGGAATGATGTAATCAATTTCATCAGGATCGCAGTTTGTATCAACAATACTGATAATAGGAATATTTAATTTTCTAGCTTCTGCAACAGCAATTTTTTCTTTTTTACTATCAATTATAACTATCGCTTCAGGCATTTCGTGCATTTCTTCAATACCACCAAGAAACTTTTCAAGACGATCACGTTCTCTTCTTAATTGAATAACTTCTTTCTTTGGTAATAAATCAAAAGTGCCATCTTTTTCCATAGCTTTTAATTCTTTTAAACGATTAATGCGTTTACTAATAGTTTTGAAGTTTGTTAAAGTTCCACCTAACCAACGTTGGTTAATAAAAAAAGACCCAGACCTTTTAGCTTCATTTTCAATAGAACTTTGTGCCTGTTTTTTTGTTCCTACAAATAAAACTCCACCACCATTAACAGTAACATCTTTTAAGAAATTGACAGCTTCATCAATTTTAGGAACAGTTTGTTGTAAATCAATAATATGAATCCCATTTCTTTCCGTAAAAATATACGGAGCCATTTTTGGATTCCATCTTCTTGTCTGATGTCCAAAGTGAACACCAGCTTCTAAAAGTTGTTTCATTGAAACTGAACTCAAATTAATACCTCCTTGGTTAATCCTCCATCTCCCCACTTAGTTTTTAAACCTAAAGGCACCAAAAAACGTAGAGGGGATGTGTGAAATACCAAAATACTATAACAGAATAGGAAATAATTTTCAAGAAAATATTTCTCTAATTAGGGTTGTCTTAAGAAATAATTTTATTAAGTTTTTAAATTGTTCGAAATTCGAATATAATTTAAAACAATAGAATGGGCGAATGTCTTTAGGAAAACTAAACTATCGAACATTGATATTCTTTGTTTATCACCTAGATAAATTCATCCATCCCATAGACCTTCAAGAAAAACAATACAAACTTTTAATATTTTATTGAATCAAGTAGAGCTATATGTTAAGCATTGGAAGAATCTAAGAAATTCAATATAAAGCCAAATCTTTAATCTATAACTAAATATTTATTAAAAATATTAAGAAATCTGAGCAACTGGAAAAAAATTGTTATAATAGCTTAGTAATTTAAGATTTAACATATGAAAAAAAAAGCTACAAACATGCTAATCATGCTTTTGATCTTTATTTTTTTATTTCCAGCAACAGCTTTAGCTAAGGAAGTCATAGGAATTAAAAATATACCTATTTATCAGGTCTATAATAATAAAAGTGGTGAACATCTTTACCTCACTGATCCAAATGAAGTTAATTCTTTAGTTAATATGGGTTGGATTGATAAAGGAATTGCTTGGTATGCTCCAAGAGGAGGAGAAGAAGTTTATCGTCTTGTTAATCCAAGAACAGGCAGTCATTGTTATACCACTAGTTTGACTGAAGTTAAAAATTTATGTTCAGAAGTAGGATGGCAAAAAGATAATAATGGTCTTCCAGTATTTTATTCTGGTGGAAAAGTTCCAATAAATAGATTAAAGACTACAATAAATAATGTTGAAGTTTATTATTTAACATTAGATGAAAGCGAATATGAACAACTTGTTTCAAGTGGAGTTTGGATACCTGAAGGAACCACATTATATGGAACATCAAATACATTTAGTCAAACTTATGAGACTGGAAGTGCTACTATTGCAAATACAGAGTCAGAATATGCAATTGAAGCTGATGTCCGTTTAAGCGGTTCTGGTTCTGGATATCATGCAAAACTTGTTGCATGTACTAAAAATTCAGCTGTAAGTTTTGGTATTCAATATGATAAACAAGCAAAACAACCATATACTGATACAGTTTCATTTTTAATTGAAAATGTCTTTAATAATAATTTAGGAGGTCAAAAATACATAAGACCTGGTTATGCTCAATTAAACAGGGCTTTTCGATTACTATTAACAGTTGATAAAAACGGAATTTGTAATACTTATATCGATGGAACAAAAGTCCATTCAGTGAAGAATCCAAATTTGAGAGATCGTATTTATTTACGTGTTGAAGGTTCAGGAAAAGCAGCTGGAGATAAAGTTAATGCTCGTTTTTATAATATAAAAGTAAAAGAATTTGGGACTTACAAAGATACATTTGTTTGGGGAACCTACAACTTTGATACTAACGAGGGAATTAACTCAAGAGATACTTACAAAAAAAATAGAAATATTTTTGTTAGTGGAACTATTACTGGTCTAAAAGAAGGTCAAGACTGGGACAACTCTTATAATAAATGTTCCGGTATAATACAATTCGTAAGTTAAAGTACAAATACCTCTTAATATAAATTAATGCAGTTCTTTAATAGAGCTGCATTTTTTATTGAGAATTATAATTTTAATAGGATACCAAAAAGGCATCCTATTTTTTTAAATTAGATATTGTTTATAATCTTCTGCTTGAATTTCATCAGTTAAAGTATTATCAACAAACTCTTTATCTATTACAATATGTTTTTCATCAATATCGGGAGCTTGAAACGAAATATCTTCTAAAAGTTTTTCTAATACTGTTTGAAGCCTTCTAGCTCCAATATCTTCGTTATTCATGTTTTCATCATAAGCTATTGAAGCTATTTCTTTAACAGCATCATCTGTAAATTCTAAATCTATTCCATCTGTTCCAAGCAATTGATTATATTGTTTTAAAATTGAATTTTCAGTACTTGTTAAAATTTCTTCAAAGTTTTCCTTAGTTAAAGAATCTAGTTTAACATTAATTGGAAAACGGCCCTGTAATTCAGGAATCATATCAGAGACTTTAGTTCCATGGAAGGCTCCTGAGCCAATAAATAAAATAAAATCTGTCTTAACTGGTCCATATTTTGTATTAACAGTACTTCCTTCAACTATAGGTAAAATATCTCTTTGAACCCCTTCTCTTGAAACATCAGGACCTTTACTTGTTCCATCTGAGCCTATTATTTTGTCAATTTCATCAATAAAGATTATTCCATTTTGTTCTGCATTTCTAACACCAAGTTCTGTTACTTCATCTTTATCAATAAGTTTTTCAGCTTCTTGTTGTACAAGGACCTTTCTAGCATCCTTTACTTTCATTTTTCGTTTCTTTTTTTTCTCAGGAAGAATTCCACCAAACATATCGTTTATACTCATATCTTCCATACCACCTACCATACCGAAAACGGTAGATGGTTTATCAACAACTTCAACAGTTACTATATTATCTTCGAGTTTTCCACTACGTAGATCCTCTAAGACTGTTGCTTTTCTAGCTTTTTTTTCTTCTATTCTTTGTTTTCTTTCTTTTGCTTCTTCCTGAGTTTCTGGTTTTTTCAAAGCAAAATTAAAAGGATTACTTGGCTTTTTATCTTTCTTTTTTAATCCAACTAAAAGATTTAAAAGAATCTCTTCAGCATTAGCTTCTGCTCTTTGTTGAACTTCAGCTATTTTTGCTTGTTCAGCATCTCTGACAGCCCGATTTACTAAATCTCTAATCATTGATTCAACGTCTCTTCCAACATAACCAACTTCAGTAAATTTAGTGGCTTCAACTTTAATTAAAGGAGCATTAACTAACCTAGCAATTCTTCGAGTTATTTCAGTTTTTCCTACTCCAGTAGGACCCATTAAAATGATATTTTTGGGTGTTATTTCTTCTCTTTGTTCATCGCTTAACTGAGATCTTCTGAAACGATTTCTTAAAGCGATTGCAACTGCTTTCTTTGCTTCATCCTGTCCAATAATAAATCGATCAAGTTCTTTGACCGTCATGGCAGGAGTTAATTCTTCAAGATCATATTGTTTCATTAAACTTCCTCAACAATAATATTCCCATTAGTATAAACACAAATTTCAGATGCTATTATTAAAGCTTGTTCAGCAATTTCTGCAGCACTCATTTCAGGAGCATTTCTTTTTAAAGCTCTAGCTGCAGCTAAAGCATAATTTCCTCCTGAACCAATTGCAGCTATTTCATCGTCTGGTTGAACTACTTCACCTGTTCCAGAAACAATTAACAAATCATCTTTGTCTAATACAATAAGTAAGGCTTCTAGTTTTCGAATAACTTTATCTTTTCTCCATTCGCGAGCAAGTTCAACAGCTGCTCTTTCAAGATTACCGTTATACATTTCTAGTTTCTTTTCAAACATTTCTGCTAATGTGAAAGCATCAGCAACTGATCCTGCAAAGCCCATTAAAACTTTATCTTTATAAATTCGCTTTACTTTTTTAGCAGTTGCTTTCATGATAACACTTTCACCCATTGTGACCTGTCCATCACCTGCTATAGCACTTTGACCGTTATTACGAACAGCACAAATTGTTGTTGCTTGTAAGTCCATTATTCCTCCATTTTTTTCTTTAAATCGCTTTCATTAAATTCGCCATGATCAATACAATAATATTTTTTTCTTTTACCTAAACCTTTTTGAAATATAGTTTGTGAACATTCTGGACAAATATAGGCAGTTGGAAGATCCCAAGAAGAAAAGTCACATTCCGGATAATTGACACATCCATAAAATGTTCTTCCTTTTTTAGATTTCTTCTTAATTAATTGACCTCCACAATTCGGACATACTCCATCCGTCTTTTCGAAATAAGGTTTTGTATTCTTACATTCTGGCCAATTTGGACAAGCTAAGAATTTCCCATACTTACCATTTTTAATAACCATATTAACGCCACAGTTTTCACAAACTTCATCTGATATAGGATCTTTTATTTCGACTTTATCTTGTTTTTCTTGAGCTTCTTCAAGTTCAGTTTTAAAATCAGTATAGAAGAGACCTATTAAATTCTTCCAATCTTTATTTCCTTCAGCAACTTTATCTAATGATTCTTCCATTCCAGCCGTAAATTTAATATCTACGATATCTTGGAAATGCTCTTTCATTAAATCAGTAACGATAAAACCTAGATCAGTAGGCTTTAATTTCTTATTTTCGACTTCAACATATCCTCTATTTTTAATAGTTGAAATTGTAGGTGAATAGGTACTTGGTCTCCCAATACCATTTTCTTCTAACTGCTTGATTAAAGTAGCTTCCGTAAACCTAGAAGGAGGCGAGGTAAATTTTTGTTCTTTATTTATATTTAATAATTCTAATTTACTTTCTTTTGTAATATTTGGAAGACTGATGAGTTTTTTATTATTTCCGAGAACTTCAGAAAATCCAGGAAATACTAATGATTCACCTTTAGCTTTAAAGCCTAAGTTTTTGCATTTAATATTAACATCAACAACCTTAATTTCTGAATCAGACATTTGCGATGCTAACATTCGTTTCCAGATAAGATTATAGAGTCTATACTGATCATTTGATAAAGAATCTTTTATCATCTCTGGATGAAGTTCAATTGAAGTGGGTCTTATAGCTTCATGAGCATCCTGAACATTAGAATTCGTCTTTACTTTCCTCTTATTTTTTGAGCTATATTTCTCACCATAATTTTTTTCAATATATGTATGAGTTTCATCAATAGCTTCAGGAGCTAAACGAGTTGAATCAGTACGTAAATAGGTTATTAAACCAGTCATACCTCGACCTTTAATATTAACTCCTTCAAAGAGTTCCTGTGCAGTCCGCATTGTTCGTTGTGAAGTCATACCTAATATATTATAGGCAGCTTGTTGGAGTGTACTCGTTGTAAAAGGTAATGGAGCTTTCTGTTTTCTTATTCTTTCTTTTACATTTGTAATTTCAAGAGGATTTTCATTTATTATATTTTCAATTTTATCAGCCTGCTCTTTATTTTCAATTTTAATTTTTTTACCATCCTCAGTTTTGAGCTCAGCCTTAAAATGTTTTCTATCCCCTTTTATTTTTAAATCTAAATCGATTTGCCAATATTCTTGTGGTTGAAATTTTTGTATTTCTTCTTCTCTATCGACAATCATTCTGGTTACAACAGATTGAACCCTTCCAGCACTTAGACCTCGTTTTACTTTTTTCCATAAAAAAGGACTAATAGAATAACCTACTAAACGGTCTAAAACACGTCTAGCTTGTTGAGAATCTACAAGGTTCATATCAACTGGATGTTTATTATCAATAGCTTCAATTACTGCTCGTTTTGTTACTTCATGAAATTCAACACGACAGTTTGAATTAGGATCAATCCCCAGAAAATTAGCAACATGCCAAGAGATTGCTTCACCTTCTCTATCCGGGTCAGTAGCTAGCAAAACTTCATCGGCCTTTTTAGCTTCCTTTTTTAACATATTAATAGTGTCAGCTCTACCACGGACATTTATGTAATCAGGTTCAAAATTATCTTCAATATTAATACCTAATCGACTTTTTGGTAAATCAACAAGATGTCCCTTTGTTGCTTGTACTTCGTAACCTTTTGGTAAAAATTTTTGAATTGTCTTTGCCTTATGTGGCGATTCGACTATTACAAGTTTTTGAGCCATAATTTGCCTAATTTCTAAATTATTCCGTATTAAATTTTCCCCAAATCGTTTTAAAATAACTTAAAAATAAATAATAATCCAAAAGTTCAAAAAGAAAAAGGGTACCCGAAGGCACCCAAATATAAATTTAGTCTTCTAATTCGATTACAGAAACAGGACAACTGTCTGCAGCTTCTTCACATCCAGGAATTAGATCATCTGGAACTGGATCTTGAATTGGTACAGCTGTTCCTTCAGGACCAAATTCGAATTCTTCTGGGCAAATTTCTGTGCATAAACCACAAGAAATGCATCCATCATTAATAATAACTGTCATGTTGAATCTCCTTTATTAGATCTGTTTTGTTTCCAAAATTCCTGTAATTTAAAATGTAGGTCTTTTGGATTATTTAAATATTGAGGTCTTAAATGATCTGGAATCATCTTTTTATAGAATGAACTTCTAAAACGATCATCAATTAGTAATATTACACCTTTATCTTGATTAGTTCTAATAACTCTACCAGCTGATTGTAAGACACGATTCATTCCAGGATAGGCATAAGCGTAAGCATATCCTTGTCCATTTTCTTCTTGAAAATATTCTTTTAACAAATCACGTTCAAAATCAATTCCTGGAATTCCAGGACCAACGATAGCAGTTCCGATTAAGGAATCTAAAGGTAAATCAATGCCTTCAGAAAAAATACCACCCATAACGCAAAAACCTATAGTTGGCTTTTTTTGCTTAAAGTAATTCAAGAACCGTTTTCTTTCAGTATCATCCATGGATGAATTCTGAACGATTATATTAAAACCTTCATTATTAACTAGTTTAACAAAAATTTCATGAACTGTACGTAGATAATTATAGGATGGGAAAAAAAATAAATAATTCCCTTTATTCGCAAGTACTAAAGTTTTTAAAGTTTGAGCTAAAAGATCATAACTAAACTCTCTATCACTATAACGAGTACTAATTGAATCATCACATAAAACCAAATAGTTCTCCCTACTAAAAGGAGAAGGAAGAGCTAACTCAGGTATTTTATTATTTCCAAGAATAACTTTTTTATAATAATTAAATGGAGTTAAAGTAGCCGAAAAAAATATTATCGGGTTTTCACCTATTTTTTCATTTAAAAAACTTGATGGATCTAAACAAACTAAACGAATAACTACGTTATTTTGATCGAGTTTTATATAATTATAATATTTTTCTTCAGTTTCTAATCCATTAATTGCTGTAAAACGAAATAATTCATTAGTACACTCGTTCAAACTAGCCATTATCTCATCATCTTTTGTAACTTTTCCTTCTTTTATTTTTGATTGATATCGAATAGCCGCTGTTTGAAAGTTAAAAATTTTTTGATTAATTTGATCTATGAGTTTCTGATCTATTTCAATATAGTCACCTTCTAAGGCTTCTAACTCTTCTTTTAAATCTAAAAGATAATAAAAAACTCGATTTACTTGAGTTCTTAATCTTCTATTTTCTTCTTCACTGAGATCCTTTGTATTTAAGATATTTCTCAACTTTCTAAAAGAATTTGAGTTTATTTCAGCAGAATACATTGAACGAGATCGATCAGGAAGATTATGAGCTTCGTCAACTAAATATATTCGATTTTCATTAAATCCATCTAAAGAACTAACTGGGTCAAAAACATAATTATAATCACATATAATAATATCAGACCATTTACTTAAATCTAAGGAAAGTTGATATGGACAAATCTTTTCATTATAAGCAAGTTTCTCAATATATTCTCTATCAAAACAAGAATTTTCCTTTAAGGCCTTAATTAAAATTGGATTAACTTTATTGTAATAATCTTTAGCAAATTCACAATCTTCAGGATTACAATTTCTAGAATTTGGCTTTTCTTGATTTAAAAAACAAATTTTATCTCTAGCCGTGATAGTAGTTGATTTAATTTGAAGTCCCTTTTCTCTCATTTTAAATAAAGCTTTATTAGCTTCATTTTGAATAGTTGTTTTAGAAGAGAGATAGTAAATTTGAACATTTGAATTATTTGTTAAAGATTTAACAGATGGGAATATTGTTCCTATTGTCTTACCAATACCTGTAGGAGCTTCAATAAAAGCTTTATCATTTCTTCTAATTGTATTAAAGACAGCTAACGAAATTTCTCTTTGACCTTTTCGAAAATTATCATAAATAAAATCTAATTCATCTATAGATTTGTTTCTAATATCAATCCATTCTTCTTTTAAAAAACCTATTTCTAACCATTTTTTAAGAACATAATGGACTTTTTCTTCCAATTCTTGAATTGAATACTCCTTTTTAAAGTGAGTATTTTCTTCTGTTGAAATATGATAATAGTTAAGATCTAATATTATAGAGTCTAAATTATTTTGAACTGCATAAAAATAACCATAAAAGTATAACTGATATTTATGAGCCTTTTCTGCTTCAAAATTCTTAGATTTATAACGATTAGTAGTTTTTATTTCTTCTACAATTGGATTGTTGTTTTGGAAATAAATAGCATCAGCTCTACCCGTTAAAATAAATTGATTATTTTCATACTTAATAGGAAATTTAAAATAGACTTCTTTTTGATATTTATCTTTTATTTTTGATTCTTTTTCTTGAATAAGTTTATGGATTTTTGTCCCTAACAATCTTCTCGATTTTCCAGAATTTCGATTATCAATACTTCCGGTCCGGAAAACGAATGAAACTAAATCCCCAACTCCTATTTCAATATTTTTCATGTATCAGAAAAGACCCGGTTATGAATATCTTGCATTCGAATATCAGTATCAGCAATAATATCAGCACAAGATTTTAATTCATCAGAAATATCTTGTGGAACAACCTTTGAATCTTTTGTTTTATAACGTAATTGATGCTCAAGCGAAGCCCAAAAGTCCATAGCAATAGTTCTTATTTGAACTTCTACTTTTACCTTTGCTTTATGATCTGAAAAGAAAACAGGTACAACCATAATCATATGAAGACTGCGATAACCATTTTTTTTAGGATTTTTTATATAATCTACAATTCGAAAAACTTCCAGATCATCTTGATTTTCAACTAATTGTTTTACAACATAAATATCTTTAATATATGGACAAATAATTCTAATTCCAGCTATATCTTCAATATGATTTCTAACGTTATTCATATTAACGTCGTAACCTTTTCGTTTCAATTTTTCAATAACACTTTCAGGTTTTTTAACTCTATATCTCATTGAATGAATAGGGTTTCTCGAATGCATAGCTACGAATTCATCATTTAAGATATTCAACTTAGTCATTATTTCTTTAATAGCAGATGAAAAGATAATTTCATTTTCTTTTAAATCTTGGATTAATCTCTCTTCATCTTGAAATGGGCTATATAAATAATTATCTCGATTAATTTCAATTACATTTACAGTATTATCATATGCGTTCATAATAGTCCTAACTCTAAACGTTTACAATTTTATTGTAGTATCTATCCCCTTTTTTGACAATTACTTAAGCTCAAATTGATTTATTATTTCATTAATATATTTATAATCGTATCCTTTGGATAATAGTCCCCTGATAATTCTTGACTTTAATTCAGAGCTATTAAATCCCTTTTTAGAATATAGCTTGTAATAATGCTCAAAATCTTTTTTAAATTTTAATTCATCAATATCACTTTCTTTAGGTATTTCAGAAATTAAAGATGAATAGTCTTGATAATCAAAACCCCTTAGATTAAGATATCGAACTATCTTAGGAACTCTTTTCCTATAAGGTACTTTATCAGTTGAACTTAAAACTTTATTAAAATGATAAATACAATAATCGTTAAGATTCTCTTCTGGAATTTGATCAATAATAGTTAAGGTTTTTTCGCTGATACCCCTTTTAATTAAATCATACTTAATTTTTTTTAATCCAAAACGTTTTCCTAAATGATTGTTCTTAAGATAAAGCTTTACATATTCTCTATCATTTATGTAATTGTATTCTTTTAATTTTTCAATAGTATTTTCAATAATATCTTTTTTAATTTTTTTCTTTTTTAGGTAATCCCTAATTTCTTTTTCTGTTCTTGGCTTATAAGTTAAATAGTTTAAAGCCAAATCAAACGTACTCATTTCCATAGTAGTGTTATAATCAAATTATGATTAATCTATTAGACCGTTTAAATTCACTCTGCTTTTACCGGGATTTATTAGAACAACCCATAATAAAAGAATTTTATGAACTTATAAAACAACTTATTGACCCAGACTTTTCTTTATCAAAAGCCAAAGGAGATTATTATAAATTAAGATCAATGGTAGGACTTTATGCACTAGATATAAAAAATCCTACAGCTAAAAATGTTTGGGGAAATATTATTATAGATAGCTTAACAACTTCAAACAATCTTACCCTATATTTAGAAAAAAACTCAAAATTTATTTATAAAAAAACTCTTCTAGAAGATTTATCTATTATATCTGATATCTATAATTTTGATTTTTCTAAAATTATTGATATTTTAGCAGAAGGAACAGAAGATATTTTTACAAAGAAAATATTTAATAAAAATTCAACTTTAGCTAAGACACTTGAACAAAAAAATGCTAGTAAAATTTATACTCAATTAAAACGTAACATTAGTATAAATGGATTAGGGTTTTATAAAAGTTCTAAAGCCTATAGATTAAATCCTGTAAAAGACAATGAAAAAGAAGAATTACTACTTCCAGTTAATATTAGTAATTATAATAAAATGAATGATTTGATTGGCTATCAAAAACAAAAAGATAAGCTCATTCAAAATACTCGTTCATTTATTAATGGTACAGGTGGTCTTAATACTCTTCTTTACGGAGAAATGGGTACGGGAAAATCAACTATGGTTCGGAGCTTACTTGATGAATTTAAAGATACAAGGCTTCGTTTTATTGAAATTAAAAAAGAAGAAATTTCTTACCTCCCAGAAGTAACAAGAGAAATTGCTAAAACCAATTATCCCTTTATCATTTTCATAGATGATTTAAGCTTTGAAAACGGAGATCCTAATTATAAAGCTCTTAAAAATTCTTTAGAAGGTTCCTTTGAATCACTACCTGAAAATGTTCTTTTGTATGCTACATCAAATAAAAGAACACTTGTAAGTCAAAGTAAATCTGAAAGAGAAGATGCAGTTAATGCAAGAGAAATATTGGAAGAAAAACTTTCACTAGTTTCTCGTTTTGGTCTTACAATTCCTTTTAATGTTCCGAATCAAGACTTCTATTTAGATATAGTTGAGAATTTAGCTAAAAAGAATAACATTAAAATTACTGATGATTTAAAAGATCAAGCAATACAGTGGGAATTAAGACATATGAATAGAAGTGGTAGAACTGCAGAACAATTTATTCAATATATAAACACAGAAAATAATTTAACTGAATAAGTAAGAAAGGGAGAACAAATGTTCTCCCTTATTGTCTTTTTAAACCGCCTTTAAGGGCAGCTTCTTTCATTTGTTTAGCATAATTATAAACAAGTTCTGGTGATTCTTTTCCATTTTCTTCAATAATTTTAACAATAGCTGAACCAACTATAGCACCATCAGCCGTTTCACACATTTTTTCAGCCTGTTCTGGAGTTGATATTCCAAAACCAACAGCAGCTGGAACATTAGTAACATCTTTAATTTTTTTAATCATTGAGGGAATATCAGTAGTTATTTTGGATCGAACTCCTGTTGTTCCCATAGAAGAAACTACGTAGATAAAACCATCTCCAGCTTCAGCAATGGTTTTAATTCTTTCATTAGAGGTTGGTGAAACTAATAGAATTAAGCTTAAATTATTTTCTTTAGTAAGTTTGCGCATTTCTTCACTTTCTTCATATGGCATATCAGGAATAATTAATCCATCACCACCAACTTCTTTTAAACGTTTTAAAAAACCATCTTCACCATATTTAAAAACTGGATTGTAATAAGTTAATAAAACTATTGGGATATTTTGATTATTTTTGCGAATTTCCTCAATTATAGAAAAAATTCCTTCTAGATCCATTCCGTTTTCAAGTGCTCTAACATCTGCTTTTTCTATGACTGGACCTTCGGCACATGGATCTGAAAATGGTACACCGATTTCAATTAGATCTGTTCCTGCATCAATTAAAGCTTTAATACAATTTATAGTTGTTTGTTTATCAGGATCTCCACCTGTTAAAAATCCGATAAAAGCACCTGGCTTTTCAAAGGCATGATTAATTCTATTCATCGTATAAATCCTTTCCATTATATCTTGCAATAGCAGCGACATCTTTATCTCCACGTCCTGAAAGATTTATAACAATATTCTCGTCTGAATTAAATTCATCCGCAATTTTAACAGCATGGGCAACAGCATGAGCACTTTCTATAGCTGGAATAATACCTTCAGTTCTAGATAAAAGTTCAAAAGCTTTAACAGCTTCATTATCAGTAACAGGTACATATTCAGCTCTACCTATTTTATGAAGATATGTATGTTCTGGACCAATTCCAGGATAATCAAGTCCTGCAGAAATTGAGTAAACAGGAGCTATTTGTCCTTCTTCATTTTGATTGAATAAAGATTTCATACCATGGAAAATTCCATCAGTTCCTGTATTTATTGAGGCTGCTGTATATGGCGTTTCTACTCCTCTTCCAGCAGCTTCACAACCAATTAGCCTAACTTCTGGATTATCAATAAAATGATAGAAAGCGCCCATTGCATTAGAACCACCACCAACACATGCTAGAACTGCACTCGGTAGTTTTCCTTCCTGCTCTAAGATTTGGTTCTTAATCTCTTTACTGATGACACTCTGAAAATGTCTAACCATTTCTGGGAATGGTGCTGGTCCCATAACAGAACCAATAAGATAATGAGTATCAGTGACCTTACGAGTCCATTCTCGTAAAGCTTCATTTACAGCATCTTTTAATGTTGCTGTACCAGAATCAACAGGATGTACTTTTGCTCCTAACAATTCCATACGATAAACATTTAAAGCTTGTCTAACTGTATCTTCACGTCCCATAAAAATATCACAGTCCATTCCAAGGTATGCAGCAACTGTAGCAGTTGCTACTCCATGTTGTCCGGCTCCTGTTTCTGCTATTAATCGTGTTTTCCCAAGTCTTTGAGCAATTAAAGCTTGACCAAGCACATTATTTATTTTATGGGAACCTGTATGATTTAAATCCTCTCGCTTTAAATAAATTTTTGGACCACCTAATTCTGTTGACAAGTTTTTAGCATAAGTGAGAAGTGATGGTCTTCCAGCATACTTTTTTAGTAAATCATTAAAATCATCGTTAAATTTAGGATCATTTTTATAATGGTGAAAAGCTTCATCAAGTTCAATAACGGCATTCATTAAGGTTTCTGGAACATATTGCCCGCCAAAATCACCGAAACGTCCCATTTTTGGCATATTATACATTGTTTTTCCTATAATTGTTAAATAATTTTCTCATTTTTTCATTATCTTTAATAAAGTTTGTTTCAACACTAGAACTAATATCTAAAATATCAGCATTTGTTTTCATAGCATCAATAATATTTTCCGGCCCAATTCCTCCTGCTAAAAAAAAGGGTGTATTACCATGATAATTTTCCAATAAATTCCAATTAAAACTTTCCCCTGTTCCGCCAACAAACTTTTCTGATTTAACATCAAACAAAAAATAATCAGGATTATATACTTCTGAAATTTTTATATCATCACTATTTTTAATTCTAATCGCTTTAATCACCGGAAGACCTTCCGAGTGTAAACGTTGACATTCGGAAGGTTTTTCACTTCCGTGTAATTGAGCTATATCAAAAACTCCTTTATTAAAACAATCTAGAATATAATCAGAATCTTCATCAACAAATACACCAACAGATTTCACTTGATACTCTAGATTCTTCTTTATTTCGATGACTTTTTCTGGTTGAATATAACGCTTACTCTTTTTATAGAAAATAAAACCAATAAAATCGGGTTTATAACGATTGATTAAGTTAATATCTGCTTCGCTTCTAATACCACATATTTTAATCTTCATAATTAATTAATTCCGATAACTTCATAGGGATATTATCACTTCCCATCAAAGATTCTCCTATCAAAACAGCATCAATATTAGCTTCAATTAGTTTCTTTAGATCATTTTTAGTATGAATTCCACTCTCACTAACTAAAACAGTTGTCTTTGGTACTTTTTTTGCCAGTTTTATTGTTGTATTTAGATCAACTGTAAAGTCTCGCAAGTCTCTATTATTGATTCCGATGATATCCACTCCACAATTAATAGCTTTTCTTAATTCATCTTCGTTATGAACCTCAACTAAACAATCAAGGTCTAAATCATGAGCTAAATTGAAGTATTCTTTTAGATCATGTTCCTCTAAAAGAGCAGCGATTAATAAGATCGCACTTGCTCCATTTACTTTTGCTTCATAAATTTGATATGGATCAATAATGAAGTCTTTTCTCAATACTGGAAGTTTTGAATGGCTTGTTACATCATTTAAAATATCAAGACTCCCTAAGAATTTAGTCGGCTCAGTTAGACAACTGATAGCACTTGCTCCTCCTTCTTCATAGTCATTTATATACTGTAAATAATCGAATTCTGGATTTATTAAACCTTTTGAGGGAGAAGCTTTTTTTAATTCGCATATAAAAGATAAACCAGGCTTTTTTAAAGCTTCCTTGAAAGATGCAGTATTTTTCGCAGCTTTAGCTTTTTCTTTTAACTTTTCTATTGAGATTTTCTCTTTACTCTCTTCAACTCTTTCATAAGAGCTATGAGCTAAGACATCTAAAATATTCATGCTATCTTATTAGTTTTTTCTATAAGTTCTTCAAGTTTCTCTAATGCTTTTCCTGAATCAATTATATCTGCAGCCATCTCAACTCCTTCATTTATTGAATCTACTTTACCAGTAGTATATAAAGCTACTCCTGAGTTGAGTAAAACAACGTCTCGCTTTGGACCTTTTTTACCATTAAAGATATCTCTAATTATTTGAGCATTTTCTTCTTTTTCTCCACCTATTAATTCTTCAATATCACATATTTCTAAACCATAATCTTCAGGATTAATTGTTATTTCATTCAAATCACCATTATTAATTTCAATAGCTTTAGTAGGTCCAGTTAAAGTAATTTCATCTAAACCGTCATTACCATAAACAACAAAACCCTTTTTAACTCCTAAATTACTTAATGCTTGTGCCATTGGAACTAATAGATCTTCTGAGAAAACACCTAAAATTTGTTGATTAGCATTTGCTGGATTAGCAAGTGGACCTAAGATATTAAATATAGTCGGAATAGCTAATTCTTTTCTAACAGGTGCTGCGTAACGCATTGATGAATGGTAAACAGGAGCAAACATAAAACAGAAATTAGTATCTTTTAAAATTTTTTCATTTTTTTCTTTAGGTAAATCTATTTTTAAGCCTAAAGCTTCTAAGACATCTGCTGCACCCGTTTTACTAGAAACGCTTCTATTTCCATGTTTTGCAGTTGGAACTCCGGCCGCTGCTGTAATAAATGCACTAGCTGTTGAGATATTAAATGTACCTACTTCATCTCCTCCTGTACCCACAATATCTATTAAGTCAGTTTCCGAATTAAGACTATCACATTTTTCTCTCATTATTCTGGCACATTCGGTAATCTCTGTAGGTGTTTCACCTTTAATCTTTAGTCCCATTAAAAATGCAGCAGTTTGAGCTTGAGTAGCGGTTCCACTCATAATTTCATCAAAACTACCAGCTGTTTCTTCAGGAGTTAAATCTTTTTGTTCAATTAATTTTGAAATTGCTTCTTGTATCATTTATTTACCTCTAAAAAATTTTTTAAAATTGTTTTTCCGTCATTAGTCATAATCGATTCAGGATGAAATTGTAAACCCCATATTGGGAATTTCTTATGTTTAACGGCCATTACTTCTTTATCAACTGACTCAGAGATTATCTCTAATTCGTCAGGTAAAGTATTTCTATCTACAGCTAATGAATGGTATCTTCCGACTTCAATTTCTGGACTTAATCCTTTAAAAATTTCATTATCATCGATTGATACTTTATCTTTCATTCCATGCATAATTTCCTTAGCTTTTACAATAGTAGAACCAAAGGCTTCACAAATAGCTTGATGACCTAAACAAATTCCCAAAATTGGTATTTTATCTTTAAAAAACTTAACATAATCAATACTATAACCAGCATCTATTGGGTAACCTGGTCCAGGTGAAATTATAAGAAAATCAGGTTTTAATTTTTCAGCCTCAATAGGAGTTAACTTATCATTTCTTATTACTTTTATTTCTTGATCATCTTCAATAGAATGAACTAAGTTATAAGTAAAAGAGTCATAATTATCTAATATTAAAATCATTATCTAAATTTTCACTCTTCTGGATGGCTTCGATAATTGCTGAAGCTTTATTTATAGTTTCCTCATATTCATTTTTAAACTTGCTGTCTTTAACTATTCCACCACCAGATTGAACAAACATTTTATTTTTGTTTTTAAAAGCTGATCGGATTGCTATACACATATCCATATTTCCATTAAATCCAATATATCCAAGAGCTCCTCCATATGGTCCTCGTTTTTCAGTTTCTAATTCTTCAATTATTTGACAAGCTCTTATTTTGGGAGCTCCAGATAAAGTTCCTGCTGGTAAAATATTGCTTAATGCATGTAATGGAGTTATACCATCTTCTAAAGAACCTGAAACAACAGAAGTTATGTGCATAACCTTTGAATATTTTTGAATTTTTAAATATTCTTCAACCTTTACTGAATTACGTTTTGAAACACGTCCAATATCGTTTCGACCTAAATCTACTAACATATTATGTTCAGCAAGTTCTTTTTTATCTTTAAGCAATTCATCAGTTAATTGATCATCTTTCTCTATTGTTCTTCCTCTTGGCCTAGAGCCAGCTATAGGAAAAGTTGTAATTTTATCATTTTCTAACTTAACTAAAGTTTCAGGAGAAGTACCAATTATTTCAATATCATTAATCTGAAAATAATACATATATGGACTCGGATTATCACTTCTTAAAACCCTATAAGCCGGAAATAAGGAACCATGAAATTCACCTTTTATTCGGTTTGAAGGAACCACTTGAAAAATATCTCCTTCAACAATATAATCTTGAGCTTTTTTAATCAACTCAGAATATTCTTCCATTGTAAAAACTGGTTTAAAAGATTTAGATATTTTTCCAGAGAAATCACGTTCTATAGCATTTTCTATTTCAAGTTTTAATTGATTAATCCGATCTATTCCCTTTTTATAATTGTTTTCTAAATCATCTGTTTCAATATTAGTGATTAATGAGACTTTATCACTAAAGTGATCAAAAACAATTAAATCGTTGAATAATAAAAGATGTAAATCGTTAAACTCATAAGGGTCAGGATTATTAAAATTCAAAATAGGTTCGGTATATTTGTAATAGTCATATGAAACATAACCAACTAAGCCACCAGTAAAAGGAGGCATTCCTTTAATTTTAGGAGAACTATAGTTTTCTAAAAATTTATTAATTTCAGCTGAAGGATCTGATGATTCAATAATTATTTCTTCTCCATTTTTAAAGATTACTTGATTATTCTTTACAATTACTTCCATTTCAGGATTAACTCCCAAAAAAGAATAACGTCCTCTAGCTCCACTATTATTCGCAGATTCTAAAAGAAACAACTTGTCCGAATTTTGTTTTAATCTTCTAAGTACTTGTACTGGAGTTAAAGTATCAGCATAATACTCTTTTTTTATTGGAACAATTTTATAATCTTCCTCGTATTGTTTTAAATCCTCTAATTTCATTGCAAAAAAAAACGTCCTTTTATTATATAAAAGGACGATTATTATCTTATATTTATAATACTCGCGGTACCACCTTAATTCATGACAGCATGCACTCTTCGTAATCAATCAATTACTATTCCTGTAACGTAGGAAATACGTCTAGCCTACTCGTTTCCTTTCAACTTGCCCTCAGTGATCCATTTGTTAAGCCACTTGCGATTCGCTCTCACCTTATCGAACTCTCTGTACGTGTTTACTTAACGTTATCTTCACTTCTTCGGTTTATAAAAATAATAACACTTTTGAATAAAGTGTCAATCATAATTTCTGACACCCTGCTTTATTGTTCCGGTTTCAGAATCAATTGTTATTAAGGTTCCATCAGTTAAGTTTTCAAAAACATCATCTACACTAGAAATAATAGGTGTATTGATATCCTTAAGGAATTTTTCACTGACTTCATAATCATCTTCTGTAATAATACCACCAGCTATACTAGCAAGATATTTGTTACTGCTTGTTATTCTAGGAACAACAAGGATATCACCTTCATTGAAGTTTTCTTCAGCTTCTAAATTAGAAACTCTCATTTGTTTAGCAATTCCAATGTAAGTTTTCTTTTCCCCATTGCCAACACCCTGTAATTCAGAATGTCCAATTTTAACAACTCGAAGCATATTGGTAACGCTCGAAGCCCCTACTGGAATTCCAGCAGCAACGATTACTCTTTCACCTGATTTTATATATCCTTTTTCTCTAACAGCTCGTACACTTTCTCGAACAAGCATATCTGAATTATTAATCTGGCTAATATAGACACCATAAACTCCCCAGCTTAAAGAAACCTGTCGAATTGTTATTTCTCTAAAACTAGTAGCATAAATATTTGCATCCGGTTTAAACTTACTTAATTGCCTAGCTGTTTCTCCACTTGCTGTATTTGCAATAATTGAGTTTGAGTTTAAGCTTACTGACATTGTTACCGCAGCATCACAAACGGCGTTTGAAATTCCATTTCTTTTCTTTTTTAAATTAGCTTCTAATCTAAATTGATCAGCGACTTCAGCAACACTTGCAATATCAGCCATAGTTTTAACAACTTCAACAGGATACTCACCCATAGCAGTTTCGCCAGAGAGCATAACAGCATCTGTTCCATCAAAGACTGCATTAGCAACATCAGCAACTTCAGCTCTAGTTGGTCTAGGATTATGGATCATTGAATCTAACATTTGTGTTGCAGTGATTACTGGTTTTGCAGCTTTATTACATTTTCGAATAATAGTTTTTTGAATAACTGGAACATCTTTAGCTGGAACTTCAACACCTAAATCTCCACGGGCAACCATAATCCCATCAGAAACAGCAATAATGTCATTAATATTATAAACACCTTCTTCACTTTCAATTTTAGAGATAATTTTAATATCCGATCCATTATTAGAATCTAGAACATCTCTAATTGTTAGAACGTCATCTGGCCTTCTAATAAAAGAAGCTGCAATAAAATCAACTCCCTGTTGAATTCCAAACTTTAAATCATTAATGTCTTTTTCAGTTAATCCAGGTAGATTTAATTCAATTCCAGGAATATTAATACTTTTTCTTTGACCTAACTCTCCATCATTCTGAACAGTACATATTATATTTGGACCGTCAATCTTATCTACTTTTAGACCAATTTCACCATCATCTAAAAGAATTGTATTACCCGGAGAAAGATCTTCTGGTAATTCTTTATACGTTATTGAAACTATAGATTCATCACCATAAAGATCTTCAGTAGTTAAAATGAATTGTTGACCAGCCTTTAAATCAACAACACTACCGTTTTGTAAGTCACCAGTACGTATTTCAGGTCCTTTGGTATCTAGCATGATAGCTATTGGTTCGTTTAATTTTTCTCGAGCACGTTTAATAGATGTTATTTGTTTTTCATGCTCATCATAACCACCATGAGACATATTAATCCTAGCAACATTCATACCTTCTTTAATTAATTCTTCAATTATTTTTTGGTCATTTGTTGCGGGACCAATAGTACAAACAATCTTTGTTTTCTTTAAAGAAACTTTTTTCTTTTTACTCATTGTTACTTTATCTTGCTAGAATGTTCATGGTATCAAACATTTCCTGATTGAATTCTTTCTTAGTAGCTAGTGCTTCTTCAATTGGAACTGCTAAATATTTTCCATTTCTTTGAACAATAACGGTTTTTGTATTCCCTTTATGTAAGGCTTCAGCAGCTTTGAACCCCATGTAACTAGCCAGATTTCTATCGAAGTGAGTTGGTGAACCTCCACGTTGAATATAACCTAAGTTTGTTCCTTTAGTTGTGACTCCTGTCAATTCTTGAACTTCTTGTAAATAATCACGATATGATCCACAACCTTCTGCTAAAACAATAATTGAAGCTAAAGCATGTTTATCTCTTCCTCTTAGAATTGTTTCACACATTTCTTCCAGATTATTTTCTTTTTCAGGAATAATAATCGCATCAGCACCACAAGAGAAACCTGTATATAAAGCAATATCTCCGCATGTTCTACCCATTACTTGAACTATATTTATACGGTTATGGGAGAAAGTTGTATCACGAATTTTCATTATAGCATCAATTGCTGTAGTGACAGCAGTATCAAAACCGATTGTATAGTCACTAGCTCCAAAGTCATTATCAATTGTTCCAGGCATTCCAACAATATCAATACCACGACGATGTAATTCAAGAGCACCAGTTAAGGAACCATCACCACCTATAACAATCAAACTATCAATTCCAAAAGTATTTAAAATATCAGTTGCTTTGTTTAAACCTGCTTCTGTTGGAAAATAATCACTTCTAGATGTTTTAAGAATAGTTCCGCCTTTACCCATGATGTCTTTAACCATTAAAGAGTTCATAGGAGTAAAATCTTCATCTAATAATCCGGCATAACCTCTATTTATTCCAATTACGTCATAACCGAAATGAATAGCTCCACGAACTGAAGCACGAATTGCAGCATTCATGCCAGGGGCATCGCCACCACTTGTTAAAATACCAACTTTCTTTGTTTTAGGCACCTGATTTCCCTCCGTTATTTGTTTTTATTAAATAATTTAATTTTTCTAATAAAGAATTATTTATTTCGACATTCAAGTTTTCTGAAGCTTTAAAACGTATATTCTCTTTATCAAAATATAATATCACAGGGGTATTTCCTGGAGAAGTTTTGAGTATTTTTTTAATAGTTGTAATTAAAGGCTTTTTACTGATATCTTGTAATTTTATTTCTAAATAACCATTTTTAAAACTTACTTTATCTTCAAAAGGTTTATATGGTTTTTGGTAGTTCTCTTCTTGATTATAAATAACTTCAAGAAGATCAATCTTATCTACTACTAAAGAAACATCCATTTCTTCATTATAAGTTATTTTTCCATAAACAATTACAGGAGTATCATCAATTAAAAGATTTCTATATTGCTCATAAACTTTTGGAAAGATTACTAAATTTAACATTCCATATTGATCTTCTAGATCAGCAAAGGCCATAAGTTCCTGTCGCTTTGTTAACTGTGTTTTTAAATTTTTTAATATACCCCCAATAGTGACAAAACTTTGATCTTGAATAGTTCTTGATAAATCTTCATAACTATCTAAAATAGAAAAGTTAAATACAGTTTTTCGTTCTAAAATTTCTCGGTATTTCTCCAATGGATGTCCAGATAAATATATACCCAAAACATCTTTTTCCATTGTTAAAATTGTTTCTTTTGATAAAGGTTCTGTTTGTGTATACTCAAAAGTTTTTAAAGAAGAATTATCATTATCAAAAAAAGAGGCTTGTCCAGATAATCTTATAGAGCGTAATTCTTTTCCTTTTTGAATTACTTCAAAAGCATTACTTAATAAAGTGCCTCTATCGATACCTAAATAGTCAAAAGCACCAGCCTTTATTAAATTAATAACTGCTTGTTTATTAATATTTTCAACTCTTTCACAAAAATCAAGAAGATCCTTAAAAGGTCCTTGTTCTTCTCTTGTTTGTATTACTTGATCGACAAATTTTGAGCCAACACTTTTAATTTCTCCTAGACCAAAAACAATTTGACCGTCTTTTACAGTAAATTTCTTTTGGGATACATTAATATTAGGAGGAACGACTTTAACTCCTCTTCTATTACATTCATCAATATATCGAGCAACTCTAGATTCAGATTCCATAACTGAACTTAATAACGCTGCATAAAATTCAGCTGGATAATAATATTTAAGCCAAGCAGTTTGACAAGCAAGAACAGCATAAGCTGCAGCATGAGACTTATTAAAAGCATACTTTGCAAATTCGTGCATAGTATTCCAAATTTGTTCAGCAGTATTCTTATCTATTCCTCTTTTAATACAACCATCAATTAAATAGTTCCCATTTTCATCTTTTTCACCATAAATAAAAACTTGCCCTTCTTTATCCATAACGTCACTTTTCTTTTTACTCATAGCTCTTCGAACAAGATCAGATCTTCCCATTGAAAATCCAGCTAGATCACGAAATATTTGCATTACTTGTTCTTGATATACAATACATCCATAAGTAACATTAAGAATAGGTTCTAATTTAGGATGAAGATATTTAATGGCTTCCGGATTATTTTTATTTTTTATATAAGTTGGAATTTGATCCATTGGTCCTGGTCGATATAATGAAATACCGGCTATGATATCTTCGAAATTTTCCGGTTTAAATTCTTTTATAAACTGAATAATCCCGTTACTTTCTAACTGAAAAACTCCTCCACAATCACCGGAAGCAATTAATTTATAAATATTTTGATCGGAAATATCAATTTCTTCAGGCTTAATTTTTAATCCTGTTGACTGATAAATATTATCCAAAGCATCTCTAATTACAGTTAAGGTTCGTAAACCGAGGAAATCCATTTTAATAAGACCCTGGGATTCTAAGAGATCCATAGTATATTGTGTTGAGATAAAGTCACCATTCCTATATAAAGGAACATAATTAGTTATTGCTTGATCAGCTATAACAACTCCAGCAGCATGAGTTCCTGCATGTCTACTTAAGCCCTCAAGCTTTTGCGCTGTTTCAAGAACTTCTTTAACTTCAGGATCATTTTCTTTTAACTTCTTAAGTTCTGGATTTTCATCTAAAGCTTCTTGAATTGTAACAGTATGTCCTGGTAAAAATGGAATCTGTTTGGCTATATTATCTGTTTTAGAATAAGAAACATCTAAAACTCTGCCTACATCACGAATAGCCATTCTAGCGAGCATTGTTCCAAATGTTATTATTTGAGAAACGTGATCGAAACCATATTTTTTATTAACATAGTCAATTACCTCTTGTCTACGTTCATAACAGAAATCACAATCTATATCAGGCATTGTATAACGTTCAGGATTTAAGAATCTTTCAAAAAGTAAATTGTATTTTAGCGGATCTAGCGAAGTAATTCCAAGAGAATAAGCTACAAGCGATCCAGCAGCCGAACCTCTACCTGGACCAACCATTATTCCATTATCCTTAGCAAATTTAATAAAATCCCATACTACCAAAAAATAATTATCAAATCCCATTGAGTTTATTGTTTTAAGTTCAGTTTCTAAACGTTCTTTAATTTCAGTAGTTATTTTTGGATATAATTTTTTTATCCCTTCTAAACAAAGATGCCTTAAATATGCTCCAGCTGTTTTAAATTCTTTTGGAAATTGATAAATCGGCATATGATTTTTTGGTTCTGGTAAAACAAGATTACATTGACTAGCAATAACTTGAGTATTTTCATAAGCTTGAGGATAGTAAGAGAATTCTTTATACATTTCTTCCGAAGACTTTAAGTAATAGGCTCCTTTTTCATACCGAAGTCTTTTTTCATCTTTAACTTTTGCTCCTGTTTGAATACAAATTAGAATATCATGAACTTCTGAATCTTCTTTATTAACATAATGAACATCATTCGTAGCCACTAAAGGAGCTCCAGTAACTTTAGATAAATATAAAAGATCTTCTCTAATTTTGGCTTCTTCTGGAATCCTATGATCTTGGATTTCTAAATAAAAATTATCTTTACCAAAAATTTCCTGATAAGTTTGAATTAAATTATGAGCTTTTTTTAAATCTCCTTTTAAAATAGCTCTAGGAATTTCCCCAGACATACAACCAGAAAGACAAATCAATCCTTCAGAATATTTTTTAAGTGTTTTATGGTCAACTCTAGGTTTCCTATAAAATCCATCAACAAAACCAATTGAAACTAATTTCATTAAATTCCTATAACCAATTTCATTTTTAGCAAGTAAAACTAGATGGTAATTTTTCGAATCAACTGAAGCCTCCATTTGTTCTAAATTTCTTTCAGCGACATAGACTTCACTTCCAATTATAGGTTTTATTCCCTGTTTCAAACATTCACGATAGAACTCTAATGCACCAAACATCACGCCATGGTCGGTTAAGGCTAGACTTGTCATTCCTAATTCTTTAGCTTTACTTACTAAATCAGGAATTCTAGATAATCCGTCTAATAATGAATATTCAGAATGAACGTGTAAATGGGTAAAAGGTTGAGTCATTTTATTCCTCTCTAGAAACTGGAAGTAGTTTTTTTAGTATAGCTGATTCTAGTAATGAAAATGGTATTTCTGTTAATGGACCAAGAATTAAAACTAAAGAAATAACCTTATGACTTGGAAATAAAATTCCAGCCAAAGTTAAAGATAAAGGAGTATTCTTTGAAGTTGTTGTAAATATTAAACTAATAATGTCAGAATTATTAAATTTAAAATGATTTCCTAAATATAAACTTAGAATAAAGTTAACAACATAATAAATAACTATAGATAAAAAGAAAATTGGATATTCAGTTAATGAATTATTAATCTCTTGTCCTTCTGTTAAAAATAAGAAGAATGCGATAATACAAATTAGAATAAATTCAATCTTATCACAAGCCTTATGAATTATTCTCTCATTATCTAAAACTTTAATCAGGATAAATCTAGCAATTAATGCTAACATTAATGGAACTAATAATTCCAGAATAGTTGAAATAGTTAAACCAAGATCGAAAATAAAACTGTTATTTCCAAAAAAAATAAATAAATAAATTGGCAATAAAAGTAATTGGAAAATCAGATTATAAGGTAAGATACTAGTTGATAAGTCAAGATTACCACCTGTTATTTCAGTAAATATTAAATACCAGTCAGTACAAGGCATTACTAATAATAAAACAAGAGCAATTCGTAAATCCAAATTGAAGTTTAAAAATATAAGTCCAAGAATATATGCAAAAATGGGAGTCCAAAGAAAATTAATTATAAGAACTATATTTCTGAATTTCTTATTATTAAACTCAACTTTTAATTCAGACCAATCTATTTCTAAAAAGATAAAAAATAATAGAATTGAGAGAAGTATTTCTTCTAAATCATAGTTTAAAGAAAATGAGAGTTTAAAAAAGCTAAAAAAGTAACCTAGTAATAAAGATAATAGTATAAAAACTGGTTCTAATTTGGTTTCTTTTTTCATAAGCTACCTTGATTTAATTCTTTTAAAATTTTAAATGACTTCAGTTGCTTAGATAATTGACTTTCAATAAAACTATTAAAGATTTCAATTAGTCTAACTAAATTAATTTTCTCTAAATTTAAATTTTCTTTGAAAATTGTGCTTATCGGATTTTTATAAAGATGAAGTAATAAATCAATTTCATTCTTATTTAAACGATAAGTCAATTTATTGGTAGAACGTTTATTATCAAAATTTGCATCTGTTATTGAAAAATAAATCGGAATATTCGAGTCTAAAGACAGAATAGAGTTAAAATTAGGTATTATTCCTAACGCAGTTAGTAACTTCAGCTGAAAAGTTAAAGTTAATAAAAGAACTTTATCCGGTGAACTATTAATATAATAAAAATAATAGACTAAATGCTTCAAAATAACTTTATCAAGTTGATTATCATCATAAAAATTTTTAATTAAATCAGCAATATAAGAAGCATAACTTACTAATTCTAAATTTGAACTAATATTATAAAACGGATCTATTAAGTTAGCTTGAGTTATTTTTGCAAAAGTTTTTCCAGGAAAATATTGAAATTCACTCCAGGCAAACAATCTACATCCTGCTGAAAGGGAACTTTTTGGATTTTTAACGCCATTAGCTATGGCCTGGAATTTACCATTTTCTGAAAAAATAGTTATTATTTTATCACTCTCATTATAAGAGCGTTCTGAAATAACCAATCCTCTTGTTGATTCTAAAGCCATTAATTTTTATAACCTAAATCTTTTAAATCAAAAGGTTTATCTCTCCAATTCTCTCTTACTTTAACCCATAAATTTAAATTAACAGGTTTTTCTAAGAATTTTTCAATTTCTTTTCTTGCTTGAATACCGATATTTTTTAGTTTCTTTCCATCTTTCCCAATAATTATTCCCTTATGCTGCTTTTTTTCACAAAAAATAGTTGCATCGATATCAAGAATTTCTTTATTTGGTCTTTGATTGACAGACAAAATTTCAACAGCTGTACCATGAGGAACTTCATCATTTGTAGCTTTTAAAATTTTTTCCCTAATAATTTCACTAAAGATAAATCTTTCATTTTGATCAATAATTTGATCAGTTGGGAAATATGGAGGTCCTTCTGGAAGAAGCTTTTTTATTTCTTTTTTAACAATATCTATACCATCATTTTTTAGAGCAGATATTGGAATAATTTCTTTAAAAATACCATAAGAAGCCAAATTCTCTATTGTTTTAAGCACTTTTCTTTTATCAATTGTATCTATTTTATTAATTAACGCAATAATAGGAACCTTTTGCTTTTTAAGTAATTCTATTATTTCTAAATCTGTTTTCCCAAATTCTTCTTCAGGTTCTAAAATATAAATAATACCTTCAATATCAGTTAAAGATGACTTAACGGATTGTTCCATAAAATCACCTAGTTTATTCCTAGCTTTGGTTAAACCAGGAGTATCAATAAAAACTACTTGACTATCACCGTCATTTAAAATACATCGAATTGCATTTCTTGTAGTTTGTGGCTTAGGCGACGTAATTACTAACTTTTCACCCATTAAAGCATTAAGTAATGTTGATTTACCAACATTAGGTCTACCAATTACACTAATAAAACCAGATTTAAAATTTTTCTCATTCATTTAGATCACACAATTAAATCAATAATTTTAGGTAAAAAAATAATACAACCAGTTACAACAGAAACAATAGCCATAACTAAAACAGTAGCAGCTCCAACATCTTTAGCTGTCTTAGCTAAGAAATTAAAGTCTTCAGTATATAAATCAACTAGAGATTCTATTGCTGTATTAATAAATTCAAGAATAATAACAAATCCGATAACAAGAACTAAAGCTAACCATTCAGGTTCAGAAATATGAAGAGTAAAACCAAGTATTATTGCAAAAGTTGCAGCAATAATATGGATTTTCATATTTGGTTGAGTTCTAATTACATAGATTAACCCAGAAAAAGCATATCTAAAACTTCGCCCTAAACGTTTTAATTGAATAGGTTGATTTTTAACTTCAAGAGATCTTAATTCATGCTTTTTTTTCTGTTTCCTATTTAAAGTCTCTTGTCTTATTTGTGTTTCAGATAATAGTCGAATTTCTTCTACATTAATTGGTCCAGTACTTTCAGTTTGTTCATCTATGGGGTACTTATCTGGTCTCATAGAATTTACCATCCTGAATTATTTTCTTTTCAATATTTCTCATTATCTTTTTATCTTCAACTTTTATATGATCATATCCTAATAAATGAAGAAAACTATGTATGGCTAAATAAAGTACCTCATAATCGAGGGAATTTCCATAAAGTTTAGCTTGTTTACTTGCTTGATTTAAGTTAATAATTATATCTCCTAATTCAAGTGGATTTTTAGTCTTAATACAAAGAATTTCATTTTTATCAGAAAATATAGGAAAAGATAAAACATCTGTAGTTTTATCAATATTTCTATAATTTTGATTTAATTCTCTTATTTTATTATCTGAAACAAATTCTAATGAAACTTCAGCATTAATATTTAAGCCTTCATTCTTTAAAATTAGATTGAAGGCTTTTTTTATATTCTTTTTTAAATTATTACTTAAATCGTTATGCCAGTTTAAGATATTTAATTCAATCATGGTCGATAAGTATCATAAGCTTCAATAATTTTCTGAACCAATTTATTTCTAACAACATCTTCAGCTTTTAGATCATTAAAAGAAATACCTTTAATTCCCTTTAAGATTTTACGAGCTTCAATTAATCCGGAACGATCACCACTAGGTAAGTCAATTTGAGTTGTATCCCCAGTAACAATAATTTTGGAACCTTGACCAAATCGAGTTAAAAACATCTTCATTTGCTCTGGAGTAGTATTTTGAGCTTCATCCAATATAATAAAAGCATTTTCAAGAGTTCTACCTCTCATATAGGCTAGAGGGGCTACCTCAATTAAACCCTTTTCCATATTCTTTTTAAAAGATTCGGCTCCCATAATTTCGTATAAAGCATCATATAATGGTCTTAAATATGGATCTACTTTTTCTTGAAGATCTCCTGGTAGAAAACCTAAACGTTCCCCCGCTTCAACAGCCGGCCTAGTTAAAATCATCCTTTCAACTTCTTCATTTTTAAATGCAGTTATCGCTTTAGCCATAGCGAGGTATGTTTTACCAGTTCCAGCTGGACCAATTCCAAAAACTATATCATTCCTATCGATAGAATCTAAGTATTTTTTTTGACCATAAGTTTTTGGTTTGATAGGTTTACCTTTAGTAGTAAAACAAACAATTGTATCATTTAGATCAGAAAAGCTTTCCTTTTCTCTTTCTTCTTTAACTGATATAAGATAATCTGTTGTTTCTTTATTAATAACAATCCCTTTTGAAGCACTTTCTTCTAATTCTTTTAAAATATTTATAGCTTCTGAAACACTATTGTCATTACCTATTACCCTAATTGTATTTTTTCTACAACGTATTTCAACGCCTAATTTGTCTTCAATATTTCTAATATTTTCATCATATCGACCTAGAACATAGGCTAAATGATCAGGATTATTTATAACTAAATCTCTTGAAACCTCTACCATTAAAATCTTTCTAGAATTTAAAATTGGGATTTATAAACTCTTCTAAAACCCCATAATTATTTTCATAATTGATTATACAAAACGAACCTAAACCAACATTAAAATGCCAGGCTTGTTCAAGTGGTAATTCTAATAATTCCATTAGTATTGAACGAAATGTTGCTCCATGAGTAAAAACAATAACAGTTTCATAATTTTTACTTAATATCGATTTTACCCAATTTGAAACTCGAATAGTTTTATCTTTAAATGATTCACCATTTGGTAAAGCCATTTCAATAGAATTATCTAACCACTTATCAAGTAGATTGCTATTAACATCTCTAGCTTCTTTAAAAGATAAGCCATCAAATATTCCAAAATTATATTCAATTAATTCATTTACAACTTCTAAATCAATTCCAGTTGTATTAGAAAATTTCTCGGCAGCATGTAAGGCTCTTTTTGAAGGAGAACTGAAGATTTTATTAATTGGAAAAATTTTATTAATGTTTTCTAAGTGTTCTAAAACTTGTTTTTGCATTAACTTACCTTTTTCAGTTAGTGCTGATTCCGTAATTCCATTAAATCTTTTTTCCACATTACCAAATGTTTCACTATGTCTAACTAGTATTAATCTCATTGAATCTTACAAACAGCTTCTTTTAATTGATTAGGATCTTCAATACAATTAACATTAAAATCAACCAAAACATTTGAATCGGGAATTTCTTCTTTTACTATATCTCTAATTTTTTCTTCTAAGTCTTGGTTATTTAATGAATTATAATCAACAATAACATGAAGGTCTACATCATTTGTGTCCTCATTCCAGTTAAAACCATGAACATTTTGAACACCTTCTTCATTAAGAATCTTATTACTAATTCGTTGATATTTAGGAAAAACTTCTTCTTTACAGTAATTAACTGTAATGATTCCGATTGTCATATCAACTCCTGTTTTTCTATAAATTTCTGTTCTAGCTTTTCTAAATGCTTCATAAACTTCTTCTGCATTTGTTTCAGCAGGAACTTCAGCATTAACAGTCCCTCGAAATAACCCTGTTCCTAAATTATTTATTCGTAAGTCATAAACCCCAACAATAGGTGGATTATCTAAAAGAATTCTTGTTATGGCTTGAGCTACCTTTTTCGAGACTGGTTTCCCTAAAATAGAAGTAATTCCACCTTTTAAACCGACTATACCAACAAAAATCATAAAACAAGCGATTATTAAACCGACCCATCCATCAATATCAACTTTATAGACCTGAGCTACAACAGCTGCAATTATAACTAATAATGAAGATAAACTAGATAAAAGAGCACTTCTACTAGCAGTTATTAGTCCAGCTGAATTAAATTTATGCCCAATTTTTTTATCATCAAAATATAGATAAAGTTTTCCTAGTATAGTTAAAGCAATTATTACTAGTTGAAGTCCCGTTACTGAAGACATCTCTGGTTTATATATTCTTCTTAAAGAAGTTTCAAAGAAATGCCATCCAGTTATTAAAACTAAGACTCCTCCAACAATTGCAGTTAAATATTCAATTCTTCCATATCCATTTGGATGCTTTGAATCAGGTTTTTTATGAGCTAATGATATTCCTAGAAAAGAAATAATATAAGAATAACTTTCAGTTAATGAACTGATAGCATCTGAGCGGATAGCTAAAGAATGAGAGCTTGTACCTATAAAAAATTTAATGATAGCAAATAGAACACAAACTGAAATTCCAACAATAGCAGCTTTTAATATTCCGTTTCTTCTTTCTAATCTTTTTTTAACTCTTTCACTTGGACTTAAATCTTCGAGTCCATCAGAGACCGGAATTACCTGCTCAATTATGTATCCATTTCTATCAGTTAATTGTGTATTCATTTTCTTATATTATTTAAATTAAATAAGCCTTTTCTATAACTTGATTTTTAAATGGCTTATTCGTTAAGTCTCTTTTTGCATGAACTATTTTATCTATTTCTTCCATACCACTTTTAACTTTTCCAAATGCCGCATAATCACCATCAAGATGAGGTGCATCATCAGTCATAATAAAAAATTGAGATCCAGCCGAATTTGGATCCGAACTCCGAGCCATCGAAATAACTCCACGCTCATGTTTTAAATTATTTTCAAAACCATTCGAGCTAAATTCACCTTTAATTGTATATCCAGGACCACCAGTTCCATTACCGAGAGGGTCACCACCTTGTACCATAAATCCCGGAATAACACGATGGAATATTAATCCATTATAAAATCCATCATTAACTAATTTTTTAAAATTCTTTACTGTTTCAGGAGCAATATCTGGAAATAGTTCAATTTCTACTTTTTTTCCATTATTAACTTCTAAAACAACGGTATTTTTATCACTCATATTTCCTCTATAACTCTATAATCGTTGCTCCAGCTCCACCTTCTCCTGGTCCTCCCAATCTAAATGATGAAACCAAATCAGATTTTTTTAAATAATCATGAACAGTTTTTCTTAACTGTCCAGTACCAAAACCGTGTATAACTTCTAATTTATTTTTACCCAATAAAGTTGCATCGGCTATAAATTCTTCAATTAAAATTTCAGCTTCAGCCGTTGATTTACCTCTCAAATCTAATTTAGTATCCATTGAGGATTTTTGAATATGAACACTAACTTTAGGCTTTTTAATTTTAGGTTTTAATAATTC
>CANQOZ010000001.1 GCA_947625585.1 uncultured Eubacteriaceae bacterium | reverse complement strand
TAAGACAAGTTAGAAAAATAAGTATTTAAACATCTCAATTCGAGATGCTATTTTTTAGAAATAAAATTCATTTTATGCATTAAAAAAATCCAGGCTCACCACCTGGATATTTTTTTATTCTTGAGGTTCAACTGGTTTTAAATTGTTTAAATCGACTAATAGTTTATCAATGTCGATACCATGAGCAGCAGCTCCGTCACCTAATGTTTCAAAATTAGCGATCATACAACCAACACAACCTAAACCGTGATTTGCAAAAACATTAACAGACTCTGGATAGTTTTGAATAACTTCCATAATTTTAGTATCTTTTGTTATCATGATTTCTCCTTTCCTAGTGCATTAAAAAATCATTAACAATAGTATTTATATCTATTTCGTTTGGAATTTCAATATCTTCTTGACCTCTTGAAAATGTAGTATCAACAACATTTCCATCTGGTAAAGTTAATTGTCCATTTAAGACGTCATTTTCCATTTTACAACTATTTAAACCAATTGTCGTATTTGAATCTTCTGGCCAAGAAGTATTAGCTTCATCATATTTATAAGCTTTTTGTTCACTTATTATATATGTATCCCCATCTTGTTTCCATAAACCTGTTATACACCAAGTTTCTTCTTCAGGATCCTGAATAAATGTGACATACTTACCATCACCATAAAAATAAGCATTTTCTTTTAAAGTATCTGCTTCAGTTTTCCAAGATCCGGCAATGCTACCATCTTCTTCTGGAGGTGAGAAGACAGTTTCATCGCTAACATTAGCTTCAGGATTACTTGTAAAAGTTGAGGTACAACCGCTTATTATAAACGGTATTAATAGAATTAAAAAGATAAAAATTAATCTTTTATTCATTTTCTTTTATCTCCTCAGAGGTCAATTCCGGACAAGTTAAATGCATCCCGTCACAAAACGGCTTGTTATACGATCGTCCACAACGGCATAATGTTACACGATTTCTTACTTCATAATCTGTTGTTTCACTTTTAACAGGTATATATCCTGTAACCCAAAGTGGTCCTAATCTCTTACGCTCGGTATCTAAAACAGCAATTATCTGTTTATCATATTCTTTTTCAACTTTTTTGCCATCTTTAATTACAGTTAACCTACCTGAACAACAATTAAAAGTTTCATCTATGGCTTTATCAAGAGTTTGTGAATCCTTAACAAGATTCCAACAGGAACCGTCTGGATCACAGAATCTGACTATAGCACATAAACTCTCTTCGTCCATTAAATAGCAACCAGGACAGCCTTCGTAAATTTTGGCTGCTTCATTATAAGGTTTATTTGAAGCTGTACAAGTTCCATCAAAATCAAACTTTAGATGGCTTTCGTCACAAAATGGCGGAGTTTTTGTATGACCACAGCGGCATAAAGCTACATATTTTGGTTCTTTTAGATCCTTTTTATCCTTCCAACCAACACTTTGACCTATTTGATTCGTTTTAATCGCTTCATCAATAATAGGAACATTACCATAGACAATATATGGACCATTTTTCATAATTGAAATCAATGGTTCCTTTAAATTAGTGTATTCGTCTTCGGGAAATTCCTTTTCAAGCTTGTTTAAAGCTTTAACTAATTCTTCTCGAACTTCTTCAGAGACTGGAACGTTATAACCATAAGTGTCTAGAATATCAATTCCTTCACCAACAGTTTCTTCTTTTAAATTTGGTTTAACAATTTTTTCTGAATTAGTATAATTGTTATCTGGACCTTTAAAATGAGAGTCAATACTACAAGTTTCCGGACTATGATCTTCTGTATTAATACTACAGGCTTCCGGACGATTTAAATCTTTTAAATTATCAAAGTTAAATTGCCCATTTTTTTGGTCGGATTCTACTTCAGGAACTTTAAATTTATTATTAATATCGGTGTCAATGGAACATGCAGTTGGTCTATTTTCTAAATCCTGAAGTTTATCTAAGTCTTTTTGTGTTAATTTAGTATCTTTATCTTTTGACATATGACCTCGAAACTAGAAAGGTAATTATGAAATATCCAAAAATAGGAATCGTTCCTCAAATTGATATTACTAACCCATTTCGCCACGTTCGATTGTTTCCACAGTATCAACATTCAATAGAAAGAGTGGGTGGAATAGGTTATATGTTACCTTTTACCCAAAATCTTGACATAATGAAAGAAATGGCTAACTCTTTTGATGGATTTTTATTTACAGGGGGTCAAGACCTTAATCCTAGCTTATATGGAAAACAAGAATTAGAAGATCTTTCAAACTCAACTGGTTATGCTCCAGAACGGGATATCTTTGAACCGTTATTTTATCCAATTGTTCGTGATTTAAATAAACCAGTTCTTGCAATATGTAGGGGATTCCAAATCATCAATGTTATTCAGGGTGGAACAATCATTCAAGATTTACCAAGTTATAAGATTTCTCACACTTATAAAGCTGAAGTGGAGAATATGCATGGGATTATTTTAAAACCCGGAACAAAGCTTCATAAAATTTTAAATAGAGATACGATAAAAGTGAATAGTTTTCATCATCAGGGAATTGAATTATTAGGTAATAATTTAACTGTTTCTGCAACCAGTCCTGATGGATTAATTGAAGCTTTTGATATAGATGATTTGGACTTCGGTGTAGCAGTTCAATGGCATCCCGAAGTCCTATATGAAAATAATGAGGATGATGGTAAATTATTTAAAGCCTTTGTTGATTATTGTAAAGGCGAATTTTCATTTTGATTATTTTGATCGAAACGGAAGTTGGCAATAAAACTATACATTTGATAAGAAGCAGTGACATCTTGGTAGGTTCTTTCATCAAATGAGAATACAATCTCATTATTATTTGTAACAATAATTGGTGAATTAATACCAAACGGAGAGGTTACCTGATTGGCACTTTGAGCTTGTCTGTCAAAAAACCAAATAGTTGATTGTGTCCTTCTGTTTTCACTTCTTGAAAAAAATAAGTTTTCTCCGTTGTAACTTACTCTTTCTAAGTTCATATCAGAAAAGAGTGGAGTAGGACTAACACTCTTAAAATCACTGATCTCATAAATAAATGTTTTATTACCGTTCTGACTTAAATAGACAAGCTTGTTTTCATCTTTATTTAAGTCCATATCAAGGGTGTTTGATGATATCTTGTTTACATTTAAAGTATTATCATCGTTTATTCTAAACTGATAAAGGTCAGATGAATCCATACCATCCTGGTTTCCAATTAGGAATCCTGTCTCTGCTTTATCACACCAAATAATTTCCTTTAAATTTATAGGAAAATCGAGAGTATATACGTTGTTTTGACCTAGTGAATTTGAGAAAACTATTTCATTTCCATTATCAAGATAAACTACTTTATCTGTATCATAAGCATATAAAACACTATCTGGTGTATCAGCTATTGTTGTAATGGTTCTTTCAGTAGCTTTATCAAATGAAAACCAGTTGATCTGAATATTATCCGGATCATTTACCATAACTCGTGAATAAAATAAACCATCACTAGCTGCCTTAACATCAAAGATTCTGTAATCTGTTGTTATGTAGTTAACTAAAGTAGATGTATTTGGATCATATAAGTCTATTGAGTAATCATCATTAATAGAATTAGTTGAAATAACCTGATTATCATTCGTTTTTGCACGTACAATTCCAGGCTGTTCCGTATTCATAGACTTTATTATAAATTCCTGTTTTTTATTCGTATCAATAGTTAAAACAGTATTATCTGCTAGTAAAAAATTAGAACATCCTGTGAGTATAAGCGTGGAGAGTAATAGCAAAGCTATAAATAATTTCTTCATACTACCTCCACTTCAACAATGCTTTCATCTTCAATCGGTAGAAGAATTGTAATATTGGTTCCTTCATCAATTTCAGATTCAACACTGATTCTTCCATTACGTTATCAACAACTTGTTTTACTAGATAAAGTCCTAATCCAGCTCCACCTTCACCTTCGTTTCGAGCTCTGTCTTCATCGACTCTGTAAAATGCGGAAAAGATCATATCTTTTTTTGCTGGGTCTATTCCAATTCCATAATCTCGAATTGAAATGTTTAGGTAACGTTCATCTTCTCTAGTTAAAACAACATCAATTTTCCCTCCTACATTCGAGAATTTAATAGCATTGTGGATAATGTTTATAAATACCTGGCTTAACCTGTCGTAATCTCCTGCGATTTCAGGAAGGTTCTCTTGAGCTTTATAAGCTATTTCAATCTCTTTAGACCAACTCTTAATTTTCATCTGTTCGACTACATTATTTAAGAGCTCAGCTAAGTCAATTTTTGTTTTAGTAACAGTAAATACCATTGTTTCAACAGTATTAGCAGTAACTAAGTCGTCAACTAATCGGACTAATCGGTGTCCTTCTCTGTTGATAGTATTTAAACTTTTCTCTAATAATTCAGGATTATCCACTTTCCTCCTGCTTAACATATCGGTATAACCAATAATCGTGGTAAGCGGAGTCCTAAGTTCATGAGATACAGAGGAGATGAATTTACGTTGTTCACGTTCTAAGTTTTTAGAAGAAGTGACGTTTCGGATGATTATTAAATAATTTTCTTCAGCAACATCGGATTTAATAGGGGAGCCTGTTATTAGAAGATCCCTTCCATTAACTTCAACTTCTTCAAATTGGTTTCGTTTACCCTTTTTTAAGTTATTAAATAATTCAATAATTGATTTATGGTAGTTAAAGTCATAGATGGTTTTGGGATCAACAATATCAAAATAAGTTTTGATTAACTTATTGGTCAAAAGAATTTCTCCGTCTTCACTAACTGCAATAACACCGTCTTCTAAAGAGGCTAGAATGTTAGCTAAACGCTTACGTTCGCTTCGAAGTTGGATGATGACTTTATTAATGTTTTGAGTCATTTTGTTATAAATGCTAGTGAGCTCACCTATTTCGTCGTTCCTTTTATATTGAATTACCCTATCATACTCGCCTTCGTTAATGTGGCTACTTATTTCAGTTAATTGTTTTATAGGCTTAGTAAAGCCCTGACCCATAGCATAGCTAAATAGAGTAATAATGATTATTCCGATTACAGATAGAGTCCCAATTACTTCAAAGATAATAGACTGTAGGTTATCGGCTTGCGATAAATTTTGGATCATGCCGATATAACCGATAACAGTATTATTAGGAGTCACTAAGGGATCAATTAACCAAATTTCACGAATTCCATTATTGGTTCTAATAGTAAGAACCGGTTTGCCAGTAAGTATACTCTCTTCTAGCTCATCGTTCATATAAGCTGGTTCATTTCTGTTTGAGTTATAGCTTAAAAGCAAACCTTCATTATCAAAAAGTTCAACTTCACCAGTACTCTGGCTTACACTTTCATCATAGAATTCGCTTGAGTTATTTTCGTAGTAATTAATCTTTTCCTCATTCGTTTCAAACTGCGAGGTAACTTCCTGAATGTATAAATTTAAATTAGTCCCATACTGCAGCAGTTCCTCTTTCATCGAATTAACAGAATAAAACCAGACAGCCTGTAGAATTATAAAAAGTAGGACTAACATAAATAATAGGTAAAACAGGATGTTATAAATTATTAATTTAGACCTTAGATTGAGTAACCTCATAGGCGAATCATTTTATAACCAACACCAAATACGGTTTTAATAAACTTATCTTGTGGAAGATTTATTTTTCTTCTAATACGTTGGACATGCATATCGACAGTCCTGGTGTCTCCGAAATAATCATAACCCCAGATTCGTTCAAGTAGAGCTTCTCTCTGGAAAACCTGTTCAATATTATCCGCTAGAAGATAAAGCAGGTCGAATTCTTTAGGAGTGAGGTGGATTTCTTCATTATTTACGGATACTTTACGTTCATCTGGAATTATTTCTAATGGACCATTACGGATTATCTTCTCTTGTTTATTCCTAGATTCTTCATTTCTCTTAATACGGCGTAGATGCGCTTTTACTCTAGCCAATAATTCTCTATTATCAAATGGTTTCGTTAGATAATCATCAGCTCCTAATTCTAGACCTAGAACTTTATCAATAATGTCTGTTTTAGCAGTTAATAAAATAATTGGTACATTCATCTCATTTAAAACAGTTTTACAGACATCATATCCATTTACTTTAGGTAGCATGATATCTAAAATGATAAGATCTGGAACATAGGATTTGGCTTTATCAATAGCCATCTGTCCATCAGAAGCTGTTTCAACGTCATAACCTTCAAATTCGAGTTCGGTTTTGATTAAATCAACTATAGCAGCTTCGTCATCAACGACTAAAATTTTTTCATTCATGATAAACTCCTATTACTTTTTACTTTCGCTTTTAAAACCAAAGGTTGGTCTGGTCTTTATTTTCGAGTGCATGTAAAACCCGCTCCGGTAAATCAGGGTATGTTTTTTCCATTCCCCGAATTAATTGTTTGATTTCCTCACGTTTACTAAAACCATCATTAGGGCAGGTACTCTTTACAATAGGAAGTTGCTTTAATTTTTCATTAAAGATGATTTCCTTCTCCCTGACGTAGATAAACGGTCGAATTAAGTTAATCCCTTTTCTATCAAGATAGGTTACTGGTGAAAAGCAGTTAAATCTTCCTTCAAACAAGAGGGACATAAAAACTGTTTCTACCGCATCATCACCATGATGGCCAAGAGCGACTGTTCTTGAACCAGTTTCTAAAGCGGCATTATGAAGAGCACCCCTTCTTAAATTTGAACATAAGCCACAAGGGGATTTCTCATTTTTTAGGTCAAAGACAATTTTTTTAATATTTGTCTCTTTAGATATGTAGGGGATTCCATTTTCTCTACAATAGGTTTCAACGGGAGTAAAGTCCATACCGTCAAAGCCCAAATTTACTGTAATAGCTTGTAAATCGAAAGGTACCGGCGAGAAGCGTTTATAGAGGTTTAAGCTGTGCAGTAAAGCCATACTGTCTTTACCTCCCGATACACCCACGCTGACCAGCTCATTTGGTTTAATCATGCCATATTTTTCAATGGCTTTGCGCATTTTACCCAAAATTCGCTTCATTGTAACAATTCTATCATAATTGTAACGATTGTAATCTGTCGGACAAAACTGTAGATGAATTAAATTGTTTCAATTGGATATATAGTTTTCATCTCAACTTAGTTTGTGAAATTACAATTAAATTGTTACGAATTAAACAATAATTCTATACAAATTTTGCAACTATTAACAAATTTTGTTTATTAAAATTAAGATTGTGAAAATTATTGCGAATAGCTTAATTCATTTAAAAAATTCGTAATCTTTAAAACCATGTAATTTGAAAACGTTAACACAACAAATGTTTGTTAACGTTTTCACTTATAACGATTTTTATAGTAAAATATAAATTAAAGATAAAACTTACTCTCTGAAAGTAAAATTATCCGTAATAAAATAAATGGAAGGTGATTGATAAAATGAAAACGATAATTAGGATAATTCATATACTACTGCTAACTTTTTTACTATTACCCATTCATGTCTTTGCTCAAGAACCGAATTTGAACCGAAGTAGTAATAAAAACCTTCCATTAACTTCAACTTCCTCTAATATTGAAAGTAACTCTATTGATTCCAACGAAAATACCCTTTTTGAAGATAGTGAAAGTGCTTATTCAACAATCGATAGTATGGAAGTAAACACTACTCTTGAAACGAGCGGTCAAAATATATATGGGATCAAGCCAGCAGTTGAAACAGTTTATGTAAATTCATCTAAAGCTTACTATCCTATAAATAACCTTGTAACTGAACCTTTCAAAAAGCCAGTTAACACTAATGTAACTTTTAATTCATCTAGTTTTCAGATAATAGCTAATGGGAATGGAAGTAGTTTTAACTTAACTGCTCCAAGTGCTACTTACAATGGTAATACAATTGTCACAGCTACTTACAAAAGTGGTAGTAATGAATATAGCACTTCTTTTAGTGTAAACTTTGTTTCAAATTCAAATGTTAATGTTACAGGAGTTAGTGTTCCAAATCAACTCAGTTTTAACTTAACAAATCCAAGTACCCAAAATCTAAATGCAAGTTTAGAACCTAGTAATTGTACAAGTTATAATCAAAATATTCCGTATTTAAACTTATTCACTTATACTTCTAGTAATAACGCAGTAGTTAGTGTTGATCAGTATGGAAATATTACGCCAAGGGGAGTAGGTACTTGTACTGTAACAACAAGATATACTTTAAATCCATCACTATATAAAGAAGATACTGAAGTAACTGTAGTCAATGATAATATCGGATCAATTACTTTAAATCCTTTACTATTAAACTTAAACTTAGAAAATAATAAGACTGGGGTTATAACCGCTGCTATCTATCCAAATGATGTTGGTCTTGTTCCAAATTGGACAATATCCAACAAACTTGTTGCTGAAATTAAACCAAATGGGCTTCAAGCAGAAATTACTGCTTTGAGTGTTGGAACCGTTTCTGTTACTGCCACCTGTATGGGTAAGAGTGTAACAGCTACAGTTCGGGTAACTCAGGGGGAAATTTATCCAGAACGAATTAGTGTATTCCCTAATGCAGTTTATCTCGCTACCCAGGGAACACCGGATGCAACGGTTTTTAGCGTTGTAACTGCAAACCTTTATCCAGGAGATGCAACTGGAAATATAACCTGGACAAGTGATACCGACATATTTAACTTTAATCCGTCTCCGGATGGAAAAACAGTCTCAATTGTTCCAAAAGATAAACAAGGTTTTGGCTTCTTAACAGCAACTGCTACCGACTCTAATGGGAATGTTGTTACTACGAAATGTCCTGTAACAATTTCAAATAAACCAGTAGTTGCCGATGCTTATCGAAACTATATTGAAAATAATCTATTTACCTCAGATTCACCTGATAGTTTTAAAGTCAATGTTTACCCAATTGCTAATCCAGCTATGAAAGTATATCAGGATAAAAACATAAGACAGGTTACGATTTTCTGTTGGTCAAATCTTGGCCAAACGGATATTAACTGTAAAGTTGCAAATTATGAAAGTGATGGTCATTGGAGTTATACCTTCCCGGTAAATGGTAATAAGGTAAACAACTATTTTGATCGAGCTTGTAATATTAAAGTAAGCTACTATGGATCATTTGACTTTGATAATGGGAACTTAATTAATTCTTTCTATTATAACTACGTTAATCCAAATGACTTTATTAGTAATGTAGCAGTAACTCCGTATATTCAGAACTTAGGTTTTGAACTCCCAACAGTAGGAGATGGCGAGGTTGCCGGAACAGAAGGAAAGAATTTACATCTTGAAGGATTTAGGGTTGCTACTCCGATTGAAGGACTTGGACTCGTTTATGATGCTCATGTCGAAGATATGGGGTGGACAGATCAAGTTAATTCAGGAATGTATTGTGGAACAATGCATCTAAATAAACAACTTGAGGCTATTCATATTAAACTCAATGGAGAAAATGCTTCTAAGTATTCCGTACAATATCAAGTTTATGCAGGGGGTATTGGCTGGATGGACTGGGTAAGTGATGGTGCTTTAGCAGGCACTGAAGGACAACATCGACAGTTAGAGGCAATTCGGGTGAAAATAGTACCGAGATCATAAAATGAAATAGAAGTAAAAGGCGGTTTGACCGTCTTTTTTTGTGCAACCGTTTTCCATATCCAAAAACAAAAACTTTTAACATTAATTTCAAAAATTTTTAAAAAAAGTTGAAAAACTTTCATAATTATCTTAAAATATTTCAAGTTGACTGTTTGCAATGACGTGAGATGTTGCTGTTACCTAATTCAGGTAACTCTCACCGAGAAGCCACGATCAAGAATCGGACGTTTACGTCTATAAACAGAGCAACTTTTTTTATTCACTCTTGGTGGGATGCCCGAGAGAGTGGTAATAGACGTAAAGCCAATTTAGTAATCACAGAAGGAGAGAAGCTATGGCAAAGCAAAAAATTAGGATTAAGTTAAAAGCGTTTGATCATAAACTGCTTGACCAGTCAGCACAAAGAATTGTAGAAACAGCCCGTCAAACCGGTGCTAGTGTTTCTGGACCGATTCCATTACCAACAGATAAGGAAATCGTAACAATTCTAAGAGCTGTTCATAAAGATAAAGATTCTAGGGAACAGTTTGAGATCAGCACACACAAACGCCTAATTGATATTATCAATCCAATGCCTAAAACAGTTGATGCTTTAATGCGTTTAAATCTACCGGCTGGAGTTGATATAGAAATTAAAGTATGACGTTTTAAAGATAGAAGAGGAAGAGAATATGAAAAAGGCAATCATTGGGCGTAAACTCGGAATGACCCAGCTGTTTTCTGAAAACGGTGATGTAATTCCGGTAACTGTTATTGAAGCGGGCCCGTGTGAAATTGTCCAAAAGAAAACAGAAGATAATGATGGTTATGACTCAATCCAGTTAAGTTTTGGCGAAATTAAACCAAAGAGAGTCAGCAAACCAAGAGAAGGTCACTTTAAGAAATACGATACTACACCAACAAGACTAATCAGAGAATTTAGAATTGATGATATTGATAGTCTTAATTCAGGTGATGTAATTAAAGTTGATGTTTTCGAACCAGGTGAAAAAGTTGATGTTTCAGCAAAATCCAAGGGTAAAGGATTCCAGGGTGTTATTAAACGTCATGGACAAGCTCGTGGACCAATGTCTCATGGTTCAAAATATCACCGTCGTGTTGGTTCTATGGGTGCTAGTGCATATCCGGCTAGAGTTCCAAAAGGAAAGAAGCTTCCAGGACAGATGGGTAACAAAAGAGTTACTGTTCAGGGTCTAGAAGTTGTTCAAGTGGAACCAGACGAAAACCTAATTTTAATCAAAGGTTCTGTTCCAGGACCAAGAGGTTCATTCGTCGATATCAAAAGCAGTGTAAAAGCACCTCAAGCATAAGGAGTTGACATGTCTAAGATTGATGTAATTGATAGAACAGGTAAAGTCGTTGACGAGTTAGAACTCAACGAGGATATTTTTGATATTGAACCAAACGAACCTGTAGTACATGAAGCAGTAGTCCAATACTTAGCTAATCAGAGACAAGGTAATAAGAGCGCTAAAACACGTGCTGAAGTACGTGGTGGTGGTAGAAAACCTTGGAGACAAAAGGGTACAGGACGTGCACGTGCTGGTAGTAATACCTCTCCACTATGGCGTGGCGGTGGTGTTATCTTTGCTCCAAAACCTCGTGACTACAGTAAAAAGATGAATAAAAAGAAAAAGAACCTAGCTATTCGTTCTGTATTCTCTGATAAAAACCAAAGTAATGAATTAAAGATCATCGATTCTTTAGATCTTGAATCACCAAAAACTAAAGAAATGGTTGATGTTATAAAGGCAATCGAAACACCAAAAGCTTTAATCGTTACGGATAAAGTTAATAGTAACTTAATTAAATCAACAAATAGTATTCCAAAAGTAAAAACTACGTTTGTTGGTGAACTCAATGTTTACGATATGCTCAAGTACGATTACTTGGTTCTTACAAAAGATGCTGTTGACCTTATTGAGGAGGTTTATCAGAAACGATGAAAGATGCAAGAGATGTAATAATTAGACCGATCGTTACTGAAAATTCAATGAGTCAAACTGACAATAAAAAATATACTTTTGAAGTCGATAGAAGAGCTAACAAAATTGACATTGCTAAAGCTGTCGAAGAAATTTTCGATGTTGATGTAGCAGATGTTAATACCATGAACATGAAAGGCAAAGTAAAACGCCAAGGTTTATCGGTTGGAAAGCGTAAAGACTGGAAAAAAGCAATTGTCACCTTGACACCGGATAGTAAAGATATAGAAATCTTTTCCAGTTAAGAGAGGTTAGAAATGGCCATAAAGAAATATAAACCAACTTCACCTGGTAGACGTAATATGACTGTCAATACCAATGATGAAGTAACAAAACATACACCAGAAAAATCCCTAACAAAATCACTAAAGAAAAATGGTGGTAGAAATAATAGGGGTTCAATTACTGTACGCCACCATGGTGGTGGGGCCAAAAGAAAATATAGGATCATTGACTTTAAAAGGAATAAAGATAATGTTCCAGCAAAAGTTATTGGAATTGAATATGATCCTAACCGTTCCGCAAATATTGCTTTAATTGAATACCAAGACGGTGAAAGGCGTTACATACTCGCTCCAGTTGGTTTAACAGATGGAGATGTTGTTGTTTCTGGACCAGAAGCAGACATTGTTGTCGGTAATGCACTTCCACTAAGGAACATTCCGGTTGGTACCTCAATTCATAATATTGAATTAAAACAAGGTAAAGGTGGACAATTAGTCCGTTCAGCTGGTAATTCAGCTCAATTGATGGCTAAAGAAGACAATTATGCTATTGTTCGTCTACCATCAGGCGAAATGAGAAGAGTTCATTTAAATTGTAGAGCTACAATTGGTGAAGTCGGAAATATTGAACACCAAAATGTCCGTATTGGTAAAGCTGGTAGAAAACGCCACATGGGAATCCGTCCTACAGTACGTGGATCTGCTATGAATCCAAATGACCACCCACATGGTGGTGGTGAAGGTAAAGCACCAATCGGTCGTCCAGGTCCTGTAACTCCTTGGGGTAAACCAACACTTGGTTATAAGACAAGGAAGAAAAATAAACCTTCTGACAAATATATTGTTCGTCGCAGGAATAGTAAATAGGAGAGAATATGAGTCGTTCCTTAAAAAAAGGTCCATATATCGAAGACAGTTTACTTAAAAAAGTAGAAGAAATGAATAAAAGTGGGAAGAAATCCGTAATCAAGACCTGGTCAAGGTCTTCTACTATTTTCCCACAGATGGTTGGCCACACAATTGCTGTACATGATGGAAGAAAACACGTTCCTGTCTATTGTACTGAAGACATGGTTGGCCATAAATTAGGTGAGTTTGCTCCTACCCGTACTTTTAGGGGACATTCAGGAGATCGTAAGACTCAACTACAGTAGGTGGATTAACATGCCAGAAACAGAAGTAAAACAAGCGAAGGCAGTAGCTAAAAACCTGAGAGTTTCCCCAAGGAAAGCTAAATTGGTTGTTGATCTTATTCGTGGTAAATCATTAGGTGAAGCTCTTTCAATCTTAGCTTTAACACCAAATAAGGCAGCTCGTATGACTGATAAGGTTGTTCGTTCTGCTATGGCTAATGCTGAAAACAATCATGACATGGATATTGAAAGACTTTATGTTGACACTATCTATGCTGACCAGGGACCTACTATGAAAAGATATAAAGCTGGTCCACAGGGTAGAGCTTTTCCAATAAGAAAACGTACATCACACATTACCGTGATTTTAAAAGAATTTGACGAAGAAGATCAAGAAAGTTAATTAGGAGGAAAATCTTGGGTCAAAAGGTTAATGCACATGGGCTTCGAGTCGGTATTATTAAAGACTGGAATGCTAAGTGGTACGCTAACGATAAAGACTTCGCTGATAATTTAATTGAAGATAACGAAATAAGGACATTCATTAAGAATGGACAATACCAAGCTGGTATTTCAAAAATAGTCACTGAACGTTTTTCTAATAAGATTAAAGTTCATATTTTTGCAGCGAAACCAGGAATGATCATTGGTCGTGGCGGTGCAGGAATTGAAGATTTAAGGAAAAAATTAGAAAAATTAACAGGTAAGACTGTTTATATCAATATCGTTGAAGTTAAGAATATAGACTTAGATGCTCAGTTAATAGCTGAAAATATAGCTTCCCAGCTCGAAAGAAGAACTTCTTTTAGAAGAGCCATGAAGCAAGCTATGCAAAGAAGTTTAAAAGCTGGTGCTAAAGGAATCAAAACATCCGTTGCTGGACGTCTAAACGGAGCCGAAATTGCAAGAAGTGAACATTACTCTGAAGGAAATGTTCCAATGCAAACACTTCGTGCTGATATCGATTATGGTTTCGCTGAAGCCGATACTACTTATGGAAAATTAGGTGTAAAAGTTTGGTTAAACAAAGGCGAAGTCTTAACTGGACGTGAAGATATACTTGAAACAGCTAACGAAAGAAAACCTGATAATAGAAATAATAAACGTAAAAGACGTGGTCGTAAAAATAATAGAAATCGTCGAAACAACAGGGCTGCTAACAAGTAGGAGGAAATCTTATGTTAATGCCAAAACGTGTTAAACACAGAAAAGTCCAACGTGGTCGTATGAAAGGTAGAGCCCACCGTGGTAATAAGGTAACTTACGGAGAATATGGTCTACAAGCATTAGAGCCAGGTTGGATAACATCAAATCAGATCGAAGCTGCTCGTATCGCTATGACACGTTACACTCGTCGTGGTGGTAAAGTTTGGATCAAAATCTTTCCTGATAAACCTGTTACAGCTAAACCTGCTGAAACACGTATGGGATCAGGTAAAGGTGCTCCTGAATACTGGGTAGCTGTTGTAAAACCAGATCGTATCATGTTTGAAATGGCTGGTGTTCCTGAAGAAACAGCTTTCGAAGCTTTAAGGCTTGCCCAGCATAAATTACCAATAAAAACAAAGATCGTTAAGAAAGAGGATCTAGAAGATTAGTAGGTATTTCGGTGAAAGCAAAAGAATTAAGGGAATTAAGTACTCCAGAATTAGAAGCAAAATTAAGGGAGCTTAAGGAGGAGTTGTTCAATCTTCGTTTCCAAAAAGCTACAGGTAACTTGGAAAATCCAATGAGGATTCGTGCGGTTAAAAAGGATTATGCACGTACCAAGACAATTATCTGTGAAAGGGAACATGAACAACAACAAGCTCAATAAAAGGTTAGGTAATGGCAGAAAAATCAAATAAAAAAGTTCGTGTTGGCCGTGTTGTAAGCGATAAGATGGACAAGACGATTGTCGTTGCAATAGACAGGCAGGTTGCCCATCCTATCTATAAGAAGAGATTTACAAAGACTTCTAAATTCAAAGCCCACGATGAAAATAACGAATGCAATATCGGAGATTTAGTACGAATTGAAGAAACACGTCCGTTAAGTAAAGAGAAGAACTGGCGTCTCGTCGAAATAATCGAGAAGGCTGTCTAGATAAAGTTGGAGATTTCAAATGATTCAACAAGAAAGTAGATTAAAAGTAGCCGATAACACAGGGGCCAAGGAATTACTTTGTATTCGTGTTTTAGGTGGTTCGGGCCGTCGTTATGGAAATGTCGGTGATATTATCGTTTGTTCCGTAAAAAGCGCAGCTCCTGGTGGGGAAGTTAAAAAAGGTGATGTCGTTAAAGCAGTTATTGTTAGAACAAAAAATGGATTAAGAAGGAATGATGGTTCTTATATTAAGTTCGACCAAAATGCTGCTGTTTTAATCAGAGATGACAATACCCCAAGAGGAACTCGTATTTTTGGGCCAGTCGCCCGTGAACTTCGTGATAAAGACTTTATGAAAATTGTGTCTTTAGCACCAGAAGTCCTATAAGGAGTAAAAATGGCCAAACAGAAAAAGAACAATAAAGTCCACGTTAAGAGTGGAGACAGAGTTGAAGTTATAACAGGTCCTTATAAAGGTGTTGTTAGCAACGTTACAAAAGTTTTCCCAAAAGAAAACAAGTTAATTGTTGAAGGTGTTAATGTAGTTACCAAACACCAAAAACCAACTCAGCTAAATCAGCAGGGTGGAATCATTGAAAAGGAAGCTAAGATTGATGCTTCTAACGTATTACTTTACTGTGATCACTGTGGTAAAGGTGTTCGTTATGGTAAAAGAATCAATGAAGACGGCAGCAAAACTAGGATCTGTAAAGTTTGTAATGCAGAATTAGATTAGTAGAGAAACGAATGGAAAGTCGATTATACGATAAATACACTCAGGAAGTCGTTCCAGCCATGAAAGAAAAATTTGGCTATAAGAATGACATGGAAGTGCCAAAACTTGAAAAAGTCGTAGTAAATATGGGATTAGGGGATGCCAAAGATAATCCGAAACTCCTGGATGCCGCTATTAATGATTTATCCATTATTACCGGACAGGCACCGGTTGTACTAAAAGCAAAAAAATCGGTTGCTAACTTTAAAGTCAGACAAGGACAAAACATTGGTGCTAAAGTTACATTAAGAAAACAAAAAATGTATGATTTTATCGATAAACTCTTTAATGTAGCTCTTCCAAGAGTTCGTGACTTCCAAGGATTATCTAATAATTCTTTCGATGGTCGTGGCAATTATGCTTTTGGTATTAGGGAACAGTTGATCTTCCCTGAAATTGACTACGATAAAGTTGAAAAGGTCCGTGGCATGGATGTTATGTTTGTTACTAGTGCCAAGACAGATGAAGAAGCCCATGAACTACTTAACTTAATGGGTCTTCCATATGCGAGAGAGGAACAGGAATAAAACATGGCTAGAAAAGCAATGATTGAAAAACAGAAGCGCAAACAAAAATATTCCACCCGTGAATATAATCGTTGTCGTATATGCGGACGTCCGCACGGCTACTTAAGAAAATATGGAATTTGCCGTATCTGTTTTCGTGAACTAGCTTACAAAGGGGAAATCCCTGGTGTTAAAAAAGCTAGTTGGTAAGTTCAGCAGGGAGGTTTTAAATGCCAGTATCAGATCCTATTGCTGATATGTTAACTAGGATAAGAAACGCTATCAGTGCAAAACATAAAACTGTCAATATACCCTTTTCAAAAATAAATAAGAAAATTGCTGATATCTTAGAAGATGAAGGATATATCGAAAAGGTAGAAGTAATAGAAAAGGAACCAAGGGACGACATAAAAATCACGCTTAAGTATACACCGGAAAAGGAAGGTGTTATTGCTGGATTAAAGAGAATCAGTAAGCCAAGCTTGAGAATTTATGCCGGTAAAAAAGAAATTCCAAAAGTTCTAAACGGTTTAGGAATAGCTATTATTTCTACATCAAAAGGAATGTTAACGGACAAGGAAGCACGTAAAGCCGGTGTTGGCGGAGAAGTTCTCTGTTACGTTTGGTAAGACAGGAGGATATAATGTCAAGAATCGGTAGAACTCCGGTAAATATTCCGGAAAAGGTGGATGTTACCTTAGATGGCCATACCTTAACTGTTAAGGGACCAAAAGGTAGCATAACCCAGGAGTTAAATCCAAACATAGAAATCGAAGTTAAAGATAATGAAATCATTTGTACTAGACCAAGTGATTCTAAGCAAATGAAAGCTTATCATGGTCTAGTTAGGTCACTTATCAACAATATGGTTGAAGGTGTTACAAATGGTTATTCAAAAACACTTGAAATAAACGGAGTAGGTTACAGGGCAGCTAAACAAGGTAATAAGCTTGTTTTAAATATTGGATTTTCTCATCCTGTTGAAATTGAAGATCCTGAAGGAATTACAACAAGAGTTGATGGAACAACGACTGTTGTAGTAGAAGGAATAGATAAACAGGGAGTTGGCCAACACGCTGCTATTATTAGAATGAAACGTCCACCTGAACCTTATAAAGGTCATGGTATTAAATACTCAGACGAAGTTATTCACCGTAAGGTTGGTAAAACTGGGTAATAATGGCCATGCCTGACAGATAAGAAGAAAGGTAAGATAAATTGTTTAAAAAAGTTAATCGAAATAAAAATCGTTTAAAAAGGCATAGAAGAATCCGCAACAAGGTAAAAGGTACTCCGGAAAGACCTCGTTTAAATGTTTTTAGAAGTAATAAAAACATTTATGCTCAGGTTATCGACGATAAATCCGGCAAGACCCTCGTAAGTTCATCAACCTTATTAAACCCAATTAAAGACCAGGTTGAATCCACTTCTTCTAAGGAAGCTGCTAAAGCTGTTGGTAAAGATATTGGTCAGAAAGCTTTAGATGCTGGAATCAATGAAGTTGTTTTTGACAGGGGTGGTTATCTTTATACTGGAAAAGTTAAGGAACTGGCTGATGGAGCTAGGGAAGCTGGACTTAAGTTCTAATTAAGGGAAATCAAATGGATAGAAGAAATAATCGAACAGAAAACAACGATTTTCAAGAACGTGTTGTCAATATCAACCGAGTAACCAAAGTTGTTAAGGGTGGGCGCCACATGCGTTTTAGTGTTTTAGTCGTTGTTGGTAATGGTAAAGGTAAAGTAGGAATCGGTAATGGTAAAGCGATGGAAATTCCTGATGCTATCCATAAAGCTGTTGAAAAAGCAAAGAAGAACCTAATTACTGTTCCATTAATTGACACAACGATTCCGCATGAAGTTATTGGTGTTGACGGAGCTGGTAAAGTTTTATTAAAGCCAGCTAAAGAAGGTACCGGTGTTATCGCTGGTGGTCCTGTTCGTGCTATATGTGAATTAGCAGGAATTCAAGACATCAGAACAAAATCACTTGGTTCAAATAATGCTCGTAACATGGTTAATGCCACAATGCAAGGATTAAGAAGTCTCACCACTGTTGAAGAAGTTGCAAAGAAACGTGGTAAAACACCAGAAGAAATTCTCGGTCATTAGGAGTTAAAATGGCAGGCAAACTTGAAATCACATTAAAGAAAAGCTTAATTGGTCGAAACAAGAAACAAATTGCCAATGTTAAAGCTTTAGGCTTAAAGAAAATTGGGCAGACTGTCATTCATGATGACACTCCAGTCATTCGCGGAATGATTAATAAAGTAGATTTTATGCTAGATGTAAAAGAAGTATAGGAGACTGTATTATGAGTATGAGATTAAATACGCTTAAACCAGCTCCCGGGTCAAAACATAGAAAGAAACGTGTTGGTAGAGGACCAGGTTCAGGTCTTGGTAAAACTGCTGGCCGTGGTCAAGATGGTCAAAAATCAAGATCAGGTGGTGGAGTTCGTCCAGGTTTTGAAGGTGGTCAAATGCCTATCCAAAGACGTATTCCAAAGAGGGGTTTTAGTAATTATCCATTTAAAAAGCACTATGCAATTATAAATATCGAAGATTTAAACGCTTTTGATGATGGTACAGAAATTACTCCAGAATTACTCCTAGAAACTAAGAAGATTAAAAAGCTCAACGATGGCTTAAAAATTCTTGGTAGAGGAAAACTGGAAAAAACTCTGAATGTTAAAGCCCATAAAATCAGCAAATCAGCTAGAGAACAAATTGAAGCAAATGGGGGAAAGGTAGAGGTTTTAGGAGATGTTAAAGACGCTTAGAGAAGCCTGGGATATTCCAGATCTAAGGCGTAAAATCCTCTATATGTTAATGATGCTGTTTGTTTATCGTTTAGGTACATTCATTCCTGTTCCTTACATAAACACCAGCGAATTACAGAACTTAGTTAATGATGGTGGAATATTCGGGTTGTTTGATATTCTTTCTGGTGGTAACTTTTCTAACTTTACCATCTTTGCAATGGGTATTACTCCATATATTAACGCTTCAATCATTATGAACCTTCTTACTTTTGCAATTCCGTATTTAGAAAATATTTCTAAAGAAGGTGATGAAGGTCGTAAAAAAATAGCTCGCTATACAGAATACTTAACAATTGTATTAGCACTTGTTCAGTCATTAGGAATTTCCCTGACAAACGGAAACTTCTTATTAAACAGAGATCCTTTTACCATCTTTACAGTTGTTTTAGTAACAACAGCTGGTACAACCTTATTGATGTACATAGGTGAGTTAATAACAGAAAATGGTATCGGAAATGGTATTTCTTTAATAATCTTTATTAGTATTATTTCAAGAATACCTGATACGATTATGACTGCTTACAACTACCTAACAATAGGTACAGTTGACATTATCAGTGTAATTTTACTTTTAATTGGTATGGTAATCGCTGTTTATGGGGTAGTAGCTGTAACAGAAGCTCAAAGAAGGATTCCAGTTCAGTATGCTAAAAGAGTAGTTGGTAGAAAACAGTATGGTGGACAAAGTACTTATATTCCTTTGAGAATAAATATGGCTGGAGTTATTCCAATCATTTTTGCTTCATCCATTACTTTGTTCCCTGCAACTATTGCCAACTTTATGCCAAACTCTGGTTTCCAACAATGGGTTTCAAATCACTTTGCTTGGGGTTCACCAATCTCAACAACGATCTATGTCATATTGATAATTGCATTTACTTACTTCTATACACGAGTAACCTTTAATCCGTATGATGTTGCTGATAATCTCAAAAAACAAGGTGGTTATATTGCAGGTATTCGTCCTGGGAAACCGACTGCTGAATATTTAGAAAGGATTGTTAATAGATTAACTGTATTTGGTGCTATCTTCTTGGCCATCGTAGCTGTTATACCTATTTTCATTGGCCATTTCATGGGCGGTGTTAACCTACAATTTGGTGGAACCTCCCTATTAATCGTAGTTGGTGTTGCTATCGACACTGTTAAACAACTTGAATCCGAAATGACACTTCGTCAACATGCAGGATTCTTAAAATAATTAGGAGATAAGATGAGAGCAATTTTACTCGGCCCTCCAGGTGCGGGCAAAGGCACCCATGCTGTTGGAATTTCAGAACATTACAATATTCCACATATATCAACCGGTGACTTGTTTAGGGAAAATGTTAGTCAGGAAACGCCTTTAGGATTAGAAGCAAAATCCTATATGGATAAAGGTGAATTAGTTCCTGATGATCTTGTTATTCGTTTAGTTCAAGATCGTTTAACAAAACCAGATGCTCAGGAAGGATTCCTACTAGATGGATTCCCAAGAACGATTCCACAGGCTGAAGCTTTATGGAATTTTTGTGAAGATAATGATATCCAACTCGATGCAGTTATTGACTTAGAAGCACCATACGATTTAATTGAAAAAAGAATAGTTGGAAGACGTTCTTGTCCAAAATGTGGAAAGATTTATAATATTTACTTCCAACCACCAAAAGAAGACGGAATCTGTGATATAGACGGAGCTGAATTAGTACAGCGTAATGACGATAATGAGGAAACAATCAGAACTCGTTTCAATGTTTATAAAGAAGAAACTGAACCTCTAATCGATTATTACAAAAATAAGAATATCCTGGAAACTTTTGATAGTACAAAGCCGATTGACGAAGTTCAAGAAGCTGTTTATGAACGTTTTAGTTAAAAATGATTTTAATCAAGTCGGATCAAGAAATAGATAAAATGCGCCGGGCTGGGAAGCTCGTTGCAGATTGCCATTTACTAGTTGAAGAATTGATTAAACCAGGCATAAGTACCCTTGAGCTTGATAAAAAAGCTGAAGAGTTCATTAGAAAGGCAGGAGCTTATCCTACCTTTCTTAATTATCAAGGTTATCCCAAGTCAATATGTGCTTCAATAAATGAAGTCATAGTGCATGGAATTCCGAGTTCACGAATTCTTCAGGAAGGCGATATTATTTCAATCGATCTTGGAGCTACATTGGATGGTTATGTTGGAGATGCTGCAAGGACTCATCCTGTTGGTCAGATCTCTAAAGAAGACCAAAAATTGATTGATGTTACTAGAAATTCTTTCTTTGAAGGAATAAAGCAAGCCAGAGATGGGAATAAGCTTGGTGACATCTCCCATGCAGTCCAAGAATATGCTGAAAAGAATGGGTTTTCTGTTGTACGTGATTATGTTGGCCATGGAATTGGACGTGATATGCACGAAGATCCACCGATACCTAATTATGGGAAAGCAAACCACGGACCTAAGTTAAAAAAAGGTATGTGTTTAGCCATTGAACCTATGATTAATTCGGGCGTGTATGATTTAAGAGTCTTAGATGATGGATGGACAGCTGTTACTGCCGACGGAAAAAAATCAGCACATTATGAAAACACCATTACGATTACTGATGGAGAGCCTGAGATACTAACACTATGAACAGTGCAAGTGAATTAAAAGTAGGACAAGTCATTCGGTCAAAAGCTGGTCGGGACAAAGGTGAATGGCTAGTAGTCACGGAAATAATCGAACCCGATTATGTTGGTGTTTGTAATGGAATAAACCGTAAAATAAGCAATCCTAAAAAGAAAAAAGTAAAACATGTCGCTAAAACCAATTATGTTAGCAGTTTGATTACAAACAAGCTAGCTAAAGGGATAAAAATAACCAATAGTGACATTCGTTCGGTTCTAAAACCTTATAATAAAAAGGTTATTGATGAAGTGAATGAGGAGATGCATGTCTAAAAAAGACGTTATTGAAGTTGAAGGTGTTGTCACTGAAGCTTTACCAAACACTAAATTTTATGTAGAATTAGATAATGGGCATAAAGTGCTTGCGCATATTTCTGGCAAATTACGTATGAATTATATTCGTATCTTACCAGGAGACCGGGTAGTTATGGAACTATCACCGTATGATTTGACCCAAGGAAGAATCATTTGGCGAGGTAAAGGACGTAATTAGTCCATATGATTTTACTTTTTAGAAAAGGAGTTAACTGTGAAAGTTAGACCATCAGTAAAACCTATGTGTGAAAAATGTAAAGTTATCAAACGTAAAGGGCGTGTTATGGTAATTTGTGAAAATCCAAAACACAAACAAAGACAAGGTTAACTTTATATTATTTTATCAAAAATACACTAACTTGAAAATTACGAGGTAAACTGAATGTTTACCGATTTATATACAATTTAAAATTGGAGGAATTAAATGGCACGAATTGCTGGAATCGACTTACCAAGAGATAAGAGAGTTGAAATCGGACTCACTTATATTTATGGTATTGGCCAACCAACAGCAAAGAAAATTTTAGAAAAAGCTGATATTAATCCGGACACAAGAGTTAAAGACTTAACGGAAAATGAAGTTAACCAACTTCGTTCTATTATAGATGAAGATGTTACTGTTGAAGGAGATCTTCGCCGTGAAGTTAACTTGAATATTAAAAGATTACAGGAAATTGGTTCCTATAGAGGAATGCGCCATCGTAGGGGATTACCATGTCGTGGACAAAAAACAAAGACAAATGCCCGTACATGTAAGGGACCAAAGAAGGCAATTGGTAGAAAAAGGTAATTAAGGAGAATATATGCCACCGAGAAGAGGAAATCGAATTAATCGCCGTAAAAAAGTAAAAAAGAATATTGAAAGAGGAATAGCCCATATTCAGGCTTCTTTTAACAATACAATCGTTACTATTACAGATATGCAAGGAAATGCAATCAGTTGGGCAAGTGCTGGAGAAATGGGATTTAGAGGTTCTAAGAAAAGTACGCCATATGCGGCACAAATTACAGCAGAACACGCTGCACGTTTAGCTATGGATCAGGGACTTCAAACAGTTGAAGTTAATGTTAAAGGTCCTGGTTCTGGACGTGAGTCTGCTATTAGAGCATTACAGGCAGCTGGTTTAGACATTACTGTACTTCGTGATGTTACACCGATTCCACACAATGGTTGTAGACCTCCTAAGAGGAGAAGAGTCTAGAAAGGAATACTATGGGAAGATATACTGGACCAGTTTGTAGACTTTGCCGTCGTGAAGGAACTAAACTGTATTTAAAAGGCGAAAAATGCTACTCTACAAAATGCCCTATGGTTACAAAACCAGCACCTCCAGGTGAACACGGCAGACGTAGACAAAAACCATCTGAATATGGAATACAGCTTAGAGAAAAACAAAAAGTTAAAAGGTATTATGGATTGATGGAAAAGCAGTTCCATCACTATTACGAATTAGCTAGTAGACAACAGGGAATAACAGGGGAAAATCTTCTAAGATTATTAGAAACCCGCCTGGATAATGTGGTTTATCGTTTAGGACTTGCAAGTTCAAGAAGAGAAGCAAGATCATTGATTAACCAAGGTCACTTTAAAGTTAATGGTAAAAAAGTAACAATACCTTCTTACTTAATAAGTGTTGGCGACGAAATCGAAGTCAAAGATAAAAGTAAGAAATCTCCAAAATTCAAAGAATTAAGGGAAAGAGCTGAAGATAGAACAATCGTTCCTTGGCTTTCACTAAATCCTGAACTATTAAAAGGTACAGTGGTAAACTTACCGAAGAGAGACGATATTGATCTTGATATAAAAGAACACTTAATCGTCGAATTATATTCTAAGTAATAAACTAAAGAATATTATTGTTTCTTTGAAAGAAAACAAATATTACTGGAGGATAGCATGCTGGAATTTGAAAAACCGGTTATAGATGTAGTTGAACATTCTACTGACGATAAATATGGTAAGTTTGTAGTTGAACCACTCGAAAGAGGTTTTGGGACAACTCTGGGAAATTCATTAAGAAGAATTATGTTATCTTCGCTTCCAGGTATAGCAGTAACTAACGTTAAGATTGACGGGGTTATGCATGAATTTTCAACAGTTCCTGGGGTTAGAGAAGATGTTATTGAAATTCTTCTTAATTTAAAAAACTTAGCTATCCAGATGTCTGGGGATGAACCTAGAACACTCAGAATAGAAGCCAAAGGACCAATGGAATTGACCGCTGGCGATATTCAAACGGATATGGATATAGAAATTCTTAATCCGGATCTCCATATAGCTACCTTAGAAAATGATGCAGAATTAAATATGGATATTCGTGTTGAAAAGGGACGTGGCTATGTAACTTCGGAAAAGAATAAGTATCCGGATATGCCAGAAGGAACATTATTAGTTGATTCAATATTTTCACCAATACGTAAAGTTAATTTTTTAGTTGAAAATACTCGTGTTGGTAAGATCACCGATTTTGATAAGTTAACATTAGAAGTTTGGACTGACGGAACGATTACTCCTGAAGAAGCGGCTTCCTTAGCCGGAAAAATTATGAATGACCATCTAGCCCTCTTTATTAACTTAACAGACGAAACAGATGATGTTGATGTCATGGTTGAAAAAGAAGGTAATGAAAAAGAACGTATTCAGGAAATGTCTATTGAAGAACTTGAATTATCGGTTAGAAGCAGTAACTGTTTACGTCGTGCTAACATCGATACAGTTGCTAAGTTAACTGATAAAACAGAAGAAGATATGATCAAGGTTCGTAATCTTGGAAGAAAGTCCTTATTAGAAATCAAAAGTAAACTTAATGAGATTGGATTACACCTTAAGGAAAGTAACGAAAGCGAGTAAATATGGCGGCTAAAAATAAAGGATATAGAAAACTCGGACGTCCGTCTGATCAACGAAGAGCTATGTTAAGAAATATGACAACCTCTTTGTTGGAAAATGGACGTATCAAAACAACAGTGGACCGTGCTAAAGAAGTTAGAAGGACAACTGAAAAGATGATTACTTTAGGTAAAAAGGGCGACTTAGCAGCTAGAAGAAGAGCTAGTAGATATATAACCAAACCTGAAGTAGTCCAAAAACTCTTTAGCGATATAGCACCTAAGTATGAGGATCGTCAGGGAGGTTATACCAGAATTATTAAAATTGGACCTCGTGTCGGTGACTCTGCTAAAATGGCCTATATTGAATTAGTATAATAGGGACTTTCCAATAGTCCCTTTTTTTTATATGAGCAATAAAGAACCTATAATTGAGGTTAATAACTTAAAATTTAAATATCCAGCAAGCGAAATTGATGAAGAAACACCTACTATTTTAGATGATATTTCTTTTAAAGTGAATAAAGGTGAGTTTGTTGGTATTATCGGTCATAACGGTTCGGGAAAATCTACATTAGCTAAATTGTTAAATGCAATTAATATCCCAACTGAAGGTGAAATAAAAGTTAAGGGAATGGATACCAAAGATGATAATAATCTTTGGGATATAAGACAGACTGCAGGGATGGTCTTTCAAAATCCGGACAATCAATTAGTTGCAACAATTGTCGAAGATGATGTAGCTTTTGGACCTGAAAATTTAGGAGTTCCTCCTGAAGAGATTAGGGAAAGAGTTGATGCTTGTCTTGAAACAGTAGGAATGTCTGATTTTAAACGTAGTGAACCTAATAATTTATCAGGTGGTCAGAAGCAAAGAGTTGCTATTGCTGGAATACTAGCAATGGAACCAGAATGCATTATCTTAGATGAACCAACGGCAATGTTAGATCCGAATGGCAGAAAAGAAGTCATCAATACGATCAAGAAGTTAAATAAGGAAAAGGACATGACAATTCTCCATATAACACACTATATGGATGAATTAATTGATGCAGATAGAATTATTGTTCTTGATAAGGGAAAGATCCTTCTAGAAGGTAAACCGAAGGAAATTTTTTCTCACGTTGATGAGTTAAAGGAAATTGGACTAGATGTGCCGGTTATGACAAGTCTAGCTCATGAATTAAAAGAATCCGGTTATGATTTACCGGATGACCTCTTATCAATAGAGGAAACGGCTGATGCAATATGCCAATTGAAGTAAAAGATTTATCTCATATATATGCAAAAGGTTCCCCCTTTGAATACCAGGCATTGGATAATGTAAATTTCACTATTGAAGATGGGGAATTTATCGGCCTTATTGGACATACCGGCTCAGGTAAGTCTACTTTAATACAACACTTAAATGGTTTATTAAATCCAAGCAGTGGAACTGTTTATGTTAATGGTGAAGATATCTTTGAAAATTCAAAAGAAGAACTAGCCAAGTTAAGATTAAAAGTTGGTATTGTTTTTCAATATCCAGAACAACAGTTATTTGAAGAAACTGTTTTTAAAGATGTTGCCTTTGGTCCAAAGAATCTGGGAATTTCTGATGAGGAAATTGAAGAAAGAGTAAAAGAATCATTAGAAGCTGTTGGACTAAATTATGAAGAATTTAAAGACAAATCACCATTTGAACTATCTGGAGGACAAATGCGAAGAGTAGCAATAGCTGGTGTTATAGCTATGCGGCCAGAAGTTCTTGTTCTTGATGAACCTACTGCAGGACTTGATCCGGCTGGTAGAGATGAAGTCTTAAAGTTAATTGAAGATCTTCATAAAAAGAGAAATAACACAATTATACTAGTAACTCATAATATGGATGATGCTGGAAAACTTGCAGATAAGCTGTTAGTAATGGATCATGGAAAAATTAAATTCTTTGATACACCTGAAAATGTTTTTGACCATGTTGAAGAGTTAGAACAAATTGGGTTAGCAGCTCCACAAGTAACTTATTTAATGAAGAAGCTTAAAGAAAAATTTCCTGATATTAACGATAAAGTTTATAGAATTGAAGATGCCCGTGACGAAATAAAGCGAGTATTAGGAGAGTCTCATGTTTGAAAATATGACAATTGGTCAATATTATCCAACCAGCTCTTTTATTCATAATCTTGATCCAAGGATAAAAATACTATTTACCTTTGTTTATATTATTTTGCTTTTCGTCATTGATAATATTTGGGGGTATTTAGCAGCTTTTATTGTTCTTGTAACTCTTTTAATAGTTTCAAAAATACCATTTCGATATGCTATTAAAGGTTTAAAAGCAATAATCTTTATCATTTTGATCACAGTTGCTTTAAATATGTTTATGACTCCAGGTGATGTTGTATGGCATTGGAGTTTTATGCAAATTACAAAGCAAGGTATCCAGATAGCTGTCATGATGGCTGTCCGTCTGGTATTTTTAGTAATTGGAACTAGTCTTTTAACGTTGACTACATCACCTATTGATTTAACAGACGGACTAGAGTTCTACTTAAGGCATATTCCGTTTGTTAAAAAATATGCTCATGAGCTCTCAATGATGATGAGTATAGCTTTAAGATTTATTCCAACTTTAATGGATGAAACTCATAAAATAATCAAAGCACAAAAGGCACGTGGGGCACAATTTGATACTGGAAATTTGATTGATAGAGCTAAAGCAATGGTAATGATTTTAGTACCTCTTTTTGTATCTGCTTTTAGGAGAGCAGATGAATTAGCTACAGCTATGGAAGCGAGATGTTATCGTGGCGGAGTTGGTAGAACAAAAATGAAACAGATGGTTCTAAAAAGAAATGATCATATAGCTATTGCTTTAATTGTAGTTATGTCCGTTGTTTTAATTGGAACACGTTTTCTTCCTCCTATTAGCTTCTTTAAATGAGAAATGTTAGATTAGATATTGCTTATGACGGTACAGATTATGCCGGATGGCAGATTCAAAAGAATGCTAATAGTATTGAGAGTGAATTAAGAAACGCAATTCTAAAAAATAATATTGAACTTTTTAAGCTAACAGGTTCTGGAAGAACAGATGCTGGTGTTCATGCAAACGGACAAACAGCTAATATATTAATTAACTCAACAATTCCAGATGATAGGATTAAATTCGCTCTAAATAATAAGTTACCTGATGCAATACGAGTTTTGCATTCAGAAGAAGTTGATCTTAATTTTTCTGCTCGTTATTCAGCTCTAGCAAAGTATTATAGCTACCATGTCAACTTAGATAAAATAGCTAATCCAATAATGAGAAATTATTCCTGGAATTTTCCTTACAGTATTGATAAAGATCGATTGGACTATATTACACATTACTTAAGTGGTCGTCATGATTTTTACAACTTTATGAGTACGGGAAGTAAAGTTAAAACAACAACAAGGGAAATCTATTTTATAAAGCCAAAATTTAATAACAATGATTTAGTTATTAACTATTTTGGTAATGGATTTCTTTATAACATGGTAAGGATTTTAACAGGTACAATTCTTGAGTATTCAGCCGGAAAATTAAGCCAGGATAGAATAGATAATATATTTAAATCAAAAAATCGAAAGTTAGCTGGAATAACAGCACCTGCTAAAGGGCTGTTTTTGGAAAAGGTTTTTTATAATTTCAATGAAATTGAAGATTTTTGGCAAAGATTTCTTGACATTCCAAAATCATTTCAATTAAAATAATATGGATGTCCTCTTGGAAGGGATATCAGGAAATTTACCTTTTCCACTGACAATTTAATATAAATAGAGGAAAAACATGAAATCAAATCAAACAATTTCAGCAAAAGACTCTGACTTTGACCGTCAGTGGTATTTAATTGATGCTGAAGATTTAATATTAGGTCGCTTAGCTACACAAATTGCTGATATCCTAAGAGGTAAGAATAAAGTTAATTTTACTCCTCACGTTGATTGTGGCGATTTTGTTGTAGTGGTTAATGCTGACAAAGTCAAAATGACTGGTAAGAAACTCGATCAAAAAATGTATACCACTCACTCAGGTTATCTTGGTGGTTTAAAAGAAACACCGTATAAAGATGTTATGAAAACACATCCTGAAAGAGTTATCGAACATGCTGTTAAAGGTATGTTACCAAAGAATAGATTACAACAGAAATTCATGAACAAGCTTAAAGTTTACAGTGGACCAGATCATCCACATGAAGCTCAACAACCAATTAAGCTTGATATGACAACGGAGGGGACTAAATAATAATGGCTAAGGTACAATATTACGGAACTGGTAGAAGAAAAACATCGGTTGCACGAGTTTATTTAATCCCAGGCAATGGTGAATTTATGATCAACGGTAGACCACTAGATGAATACTTTGGTGGTTTGGATACCTTAAAAATGGTAGCAAGACAACCATTAGTACTTACAAACACTGTAGGTGATTTTGATGTCAATTGTAATGTTCACGGTGGTGGATTTACCGGACAATCTGGAGCTATTCGTTTAGGTATTGCTAGAGCATTAGTAGAAGCCGATAAAAATTTAAGACCTGAATTAAAAAAAGCTGGTTATTTAACTAGAGATTCACGTATGGTCGAACGTAAAAAGTACGGTTTAAAGAAAGCACGTAGAGCTCCACAATTCTCAAAACGTTAATATTAATTAGTCGTAATATTAGATTACGGCTTTTTTTATTCTTAAAATTAAAGGATTAAGTATTGAGAGTTTTCAGTGATTTAGAATATGGAAACGAGTCTGAAGCGCAAAAATTAGACTTATATCTACCAACACTAAATAAAGGCCCGTATCCACTAGTTATTTTTATGCATGGAGGTGGTTGGCAATTTGGTGATAAAAACGACGGACAGGAGCGTTTTTGGATTGACTTGGTTAATCATGGATATGCAGTGTCGAGTATAAATTATCGACTATCAGATGAAGTCCATCATCCAGATGGATTATTTGATTGTAAAATGGCAGTCGAATATCTTGTTAAACATGCTGATGAATATAATATTGATACTAATCGCATTGGATTAGTGGGTAATTCTGCTGGAGCTTATTACGCTCTTATGATGGCATTAACAGCTCAACATCCAAAGTTTCAAATTAAGGGTGGAGTTAATCCTTCTTTTAAATGTGTTGCTGTTTGGTATCCCCCTACTGATTTTAACTATGGACAAGAACTTATTAAAGGAAATATTATTAATAGAATAAAGTTCGGTGTTTCTGTTGCTTTTGCTGAAAGTTATTTTGGAGAAAAGTTTAAGAAATTAGGAAAACAATTCTTAAGGGAAGCTAGTCCAACTTATTATCTTTCAAAATTAACACCACCAATTCTAATTCAACAGGGTGATAAAGATTATATAGTCCCATTAGAACAAGCTTATATGTTCCAACAACAAGCTAAGGATCGTGGTATTGGAGATAGAGTAGAAATACAAGTATTCGAGGATGCAGGTCATGTAGATCCAAAATTTGAAACTTGGGAGAATAGAAAAACTGTTAGAGCTTTCTTAGATAAACACTTAAAATCAGACAAAAATTAAAGAGATACCTTCTCTCTCTTATCTAAAGTTAAGGATAGGGGAGTTTTTAAGGTATCTCATTTTTTATTCACTTAATGTAAAATCCTGAGCATCCTGGTCCGTTGTACCATCTATTTGTTCTGTTGATGTATCTGTTGTAGAACTGTTATCAGCTTCACCGCTGTTGCCTGTATCTTCGGAAGTATCAGGAGATGTAGTTTCACCTGAATTATCAGGAGTTGTTTCTTCTGGAGGAGCTTGTTCTTCATTTCCTGTAGAGCTATCATTATTAGAATCACCATTATCGTTTGAATTTGTTAAACCTCCAGATGATGATCCACTGTTAGAAGTATCTCCACTTGGTCTTGAAGTATTCGTAGATCCCTGATAAGAATTATTTGATCCTGAATTATTATTCTGGTTTTGATCTTCGGTGTCTTCTTCCGGGATTTCCTCTACTGTCGTTTCTGTTTCTTCAGTTTTTGTTTCAGTTGGAGGAGGTGTTTGTGCTGGAGCCCGAAAGAATAAAAACCAACCCAGACAGATTAGGACTATTAAAGCAATCCCACCAATAATCCACCATTTCGTATCTGATGTTTCTGGCTCGTCTTCATAATCATCTTTAGCAGGTTTTTGGTTAACAGTATAGTAATTATTCTGTTTATCAATTGGAGCTTCTTGATAGTTGTTTATTGGCTCTGTTTGAAATATATCACCTGTATTGTATGTTTTATGGTCACTATCTGAACTACTAGTACTTGAAGGAACCACTTTCGTTTCATCATCCAAACTTTTGGTTGGAATTTCCTGGGTTTGAATATTTGAAGTAGGTTCATTAGCTAGTTCATCTGGATAGAGACTTTCTTCATCAGGATTAAAGTCGACACCGTTGTTATCTATGGTATAATCCTGGTCAAATTTATCTCCCGAAGTAATAATAGGTTCTGAAAATAATTTATTTTTTTCATCACTCATAGCAATTTACCTCTTGTTAATAATAGTATTTGTACCTCAACTATGCTAAAAAAAACACACCAGATTGGAAAAATTAAACTTGTTTTTTGTAAAATTTTTCAGAATGAGCGTTTTGATTAAAAATAATGTTCTTAATTTGATCAACTTAAAATTGCTTTATCTCATAATTTGAAATTATCCACAGAAATTTAAAATAATTTTACTTTTCCTGTATACATTTAAAATGTAAACATTTAATATTATATACAAGACTATTAAAGAGAGGTTTTATGTTTTATCTTTGGTTATTCTCAAGTGGCTATTTAGCTTTTCTGATTATTGCCCAATTCATGTTAATTCAAGTTGGATTTGTTCCTAATTTCATGGATATAATTTTTGCTTTTGTTATCTTAATAGTAACCACAAGTTTAGCTTACAAACAATTTAAAGAACCTCATAAAGCATCCTATTCACTCATGGCGGTTGGTCATTGGATGATTTATATTGGAATATTTTTCCTAATAGGATTAAAGCGAGTTTATACTCCGCTTACAGTTGCTTTAAGGTTTGAAGTTGGTGTTTTGATCATGGTAACAGGACTGTTAATGGTTAGTTACAATAAGAAAGTGGTTGGTAAAGAAAAAACGGTAACCAAAGTAAAAACACAGACTCTTCCTAAAGAAGACAAGAAATTTGATCTTATCTTTGAAATTGAATGTTTGTTAAATCTTAAAGAAGTTCTTCAAAATAAAGATTTTGCTAACGACTTAGTTAAGATGGAGGACTATCTTCTCGAACTGAAAGTAAAAGATTACTATATTAGCAACACCTATATTGACCAAATAATTGATATTTATCACAGTTATTATAAGCTGGTAAAAGAACCAATTCAAACGATTGAAGTTGTTGAAACACTCGTTAATATAGAGCAGGTAACAAAGACAATCTTAAAAGCTATGGAAAGCTTTTACAGAAAAGCAATCGAACAAGATATTTTTGAAACAAATGCCCAAATTACTGCATTAGACAATCAACTAAGATTAAACGGTTTAGTAGAATCCGACTTTAAAATGTTTAATGAATAGTTGAAGTTTTAAAGATAAATTTGTAAAATTTTTAGAAGTAAATCATTGCGGTTTACTTCTTTTTTTATGTTTTCGTTTCTAAAGAGGAATAATGGACAATTCAGTTCAACCAATAATAAATATTGCAGTTATAGCACACGTAGATGCTGGTAAATCAACTTTAGTTGATGCCTTTTTAAGTCAAAGTGGAGTTTTCAGAGAAAATCAAGAAGTTGTTGATTGTATCATGGACTCTGATGACTTAGAACGTGAAAGAGGAATTACTATCTACTCTAAAAACTGCTCAATAATTCATGATGATATTAAGATAAATATAGTAGATACACCAGGTCATGCTGACTTTTCTTCTGAAGTTGACCGTATTTTAAAGACAGTTGATACAGTTATTCTTCTGGTTGACTCTTCAGAAGGACCAATGCCACAAACAAGATATGTTTTAAAGAAATCTCTTGAACAGGGACTGAGACCAATACTATTTATTAATAAAATTGATAAGAAAGATGAACGTGCTGAAGAGGTTGTTGACGAAGTTTTTGACTTGTTTGTTGAGCTTGATGCTAATGATGAACAGTTAGACTTTCCAATCCTATACGGTGTAGCCAAAAAAGGAGTTGCTAAAAAGGAACTTGAAGATGAAAGTGAAGATTTAGGACCGCTTTTCGAAACAATCATTGAGCATGTTGAACCGTCTGGAGAGAATTATCTTGATCCACTCGTAATGCAGGTATCTTCGCTAGCCTATGACGACTATATTGGTCGTTTAGGAATCGGTAAAATTTACTCTGGTTCTGTTAAGAAAGGGGAAGTCGTAGAGGTCTGTAAACGTGACGGTAGTATTAAGAAAGAAAAAGTCAGTCAGGTTTTTGTCTATAAAGGACTCAGTCGTATTGAAGTAGATGAAGCTAGAGCTGGTGATATTGTTGTTCTTGCTGGAATTCCTGACATCTCAATAGGGGAAACAATCGGTGAAGTTGACCAGGTTCAGCCTATGGAAATGATTGATATAGAAGAACCGACCTTGAGTATGAACTTTCTTGTTAATACCTCACCATTTGCTGGAAAATCAGGTAAATTTTTAACAACAAGACATTTAAGGGCACGTCTAGAAAAAGAACTTGAAGTTAATGTTGGACTTCGAGTAGAAGAACTTGAAGACAATGTTGAAGGATTTAAAGTCAGTGGTAGAGGTGAACTACACCTCTCTATTCTTTTAGAGAATATGAGACGTGAAGGTTATGAAATTGGTGTTAGTAAACCTGAAGTTATTTTAAAATATGACGAAAATGGCAAAAAATTAGAACCATTTGAAGAAGTTATTGCTAGTGTCCCTGATCATTTTTCGGGAACTGTAATTAATAAGTTAAATTTAAGAAAAGGAATCATGACTTCAATGAGTTCTGAAAATGGCTGGTCTAAAATTGAGTTTAAAGTCCCAACTAGAGGCTTGCTAGGATACCAGAGTGAGTTTATTAATGATACTCATGGTGAAGGCACTATTGTGCGACGTTTCCTTGAATTCGGACCATATGTTGGAGAAATCGCAGGAAGAACAAACGGAGTTCTTATCTCTCAATTTAATGGGACAACAATGGCCTACTCTCTTTATAACTTATCAGATAGAGGTAAGATGATTGTTGGTCCAGGTGAAGATGTGTATGAAGGAATGATTATTGGAATCAATAACAAGAGTGACGATATTACAGTCAATCCTACTAAAAATAAGAAATTGACTAATGTCCGTGCTTCAGGATCAGATGAGGCTTTAAAGTTAATTGAACCTTTAAAGTTTACTCTAGAAGAAGCTTTAGAATTTATTGAAGATGATGAATTAGTAGAGATTACTCCGGATAATATCCGTATTCGAAAGAAGATTTTAGACGAGCAGAAAAGGCGCAAAGCCATGAAGAATAAATAAAAAAGTGACTGCAAAAGTCACTTTTTTTATTAAAGAATAACGTAATAATAGAAGAGTAGTAATAAACCTAGAACTATCCTATAGTAACCAAAGATTTTGAAATTGTGTTTTCTAATGTAACCTAATAAGAATCGGATAGCATAAACTGAAACGATGAAAGATACAATCATTCCAACTAGTAGGATAGCTATTTCTAAAAAGGTTATGGAACCAGCTGTTAAGATAAATTTAAACACTTTTAATGCACTAGCCCCTAACATTGTTGGTATTGCTAAATAGAAGGAAAACTCAGTTGCTGACCTTCTTGAACAACCTAGTAATAAAGCTCCAACAATTGTAGCTCCAGAACGAGAGGTTCCAGGAATTACTGCTAAAGCCTGAAAGCAGCCAATAAAGAAGGCTGTTTTATAAGAAATTTGACCAATCGACTTTATTTTTGGATGCTTTACATAATTTAGGTTTTCTACAATGATAAAGAGAACACCATAAACAATGAGCATAATGGCTACTGTTAAAAAGTTATAAAAATGTTCTTCTAAGTAATCATCAAATAATAGTCCAACAATAACGGCTGGAATAACCCCTATGATAATTTTTATCCATAAGTCATAAATCCTATTCGTTTTTTCTGGACTATTTCCTTTTGACCAGGGCCAGAGTCGTTTCCAATAGAGAAGAACAACAGCTAAGATTGAGCCAAATTGAATAACCACAAGAAACATATCCCAAAAGTCCTGAGATACATTAAGTGGTAAAATTTGTTCTAGTAAAATTAAATGTCCAGTACTACTGATTGGTAACCACTCAGTGATACCTTGGACAATTCCATATATTATTGCTTTTAAAATATCTACCAATTAAGAAACTCCAAAATTTTGTCTAGTGATTATTATAATAAAAAAAGAGGAATTATGAAAAAAAAGATTGGGTTTATCGGTTGCGGAAATATGGGATCTGCCATGGCAAAGGGTATCAAGAATTCTGGGATAATTAATCCTGAAGATATCTTAATCTATGACGTTAATACAGATGTTGTTAATAATTTAGCAAATGAAATAGGAGCTTCTGTTAAAGAAAATGAACATGAAGTGGCAAATGAGTCTGATATTTTAATTCTCGCTGTCAAGCCGAATATCTATCCAAAAGTTTTAGAAACAATTAAGTCTGATGTTGATGAGAACACAATTGTTGTTGTTATAGCAGTTGGGGTTAGCTTTGAAGATGTTTATGAAAAGTTAGGTAATGTTAAAGTGGCTAGAGTTCAGCCAAGTACTCCTGCTTTAGTTGGTGAATCTGACTCAACTATTTATCCTGACAAAAATATTACAGATCTTGAATTGGAAGAATTAATTGAACTTTTAAATACTTTTGGTAAAACAGAAGTTTTAGATGGACATTTGATGGATGTTGTTCCTGCAATAGCTAGTTCAGCTCCAGCCTATGCTTTAATGTTAATTAGTGCTATGGCAGATGCCGGAGTTTATCAGGGGTTTCCTAGAGATCAAGCTGTTAGGCTTAGTGCTCAAGCAGTTCTAGGTGCTAGTAAGTTAGTTTTAGAAACAGGGGATAGTCCAGATGATTTAAAAAATAATATCTGTACTCCTGGAGGAACAACTATAGAAGCTGTTTGTTCTTTAGAAGAAAATGGATTTAGAGGAATTGTAATTGATGCTGCTAATGCTTGTGCTGAAAAGGCAAAGAGTTTATTAAATGAAGATTCTAGCAATTGATACTGCAACTAATGTAATGAGTGCAGCTGTTTTAAGTGAAAAAAAGCTCATTAGTGAAGATATAATCGACTATAAACTTAAACATTCCAAAACATTAATGCCGACTCTAGATTCTATACTCAAGTCAGTTGAACTTTCCTACTTTGATTTTGACTATTTTGCTGCTGTAAACGGACCTGGCTCTTTTACAGGTCTCAGAATAGGTTTATCGACAATAAAAGCCTTAGCACAAGTAACCAATAAACCAGTTATACCAGTATCAACTTTAGAATCACTCGCTTATAATATTAGCTTTTCAAATGGTATTATTTGTCCAATTTTAGATGCTAGAAGAGAACAAGTTTATACTGCTTTATTTGAATCAAGTAATAACGGAACAATTAAGCGGTTAACAGAAGATTCAGCTCTTTATCTTAGTGAATTAAGAGATAGATTAAAAGGCATCGATAAACCGATATTTCTACTTGGTGATGGAGTAGATAAGTATGCTGAGGATCTAGAAAGTTTTAAAAATCTAATTATAGTCCCAGCATACCTAAGAACATGTAAAGCTTCATCTGCTGGAGCCTGTGCTTTAAGTCACTTGGATAATGCTAAAACATATAAAACAATTGAGCCATCTTATCTAAGACCAAGTTATGCTGAAGAGAAGAATTAAGAGGATTAAAAGCATAGAAGAACTATTAGAGGCAGATAAAGAAAGACAATATTTTAATAATTGGAAAACAAGTGAACTTAAAAGAGTAGTTAGTTCGGATTATTATAGCTGCTTTTTAATTAATCAAGATGAAGAAGTAGCTGGATATGTAGTCCTTTCAACAGTTTTGGAAACTGCTGAGATTATTTATCTTTATATTAATAAAAGATTTCGGACTAAAGGTCTGGGATTTCTTTTATTAAAAGAAGTTTTTAACGAGTTAAACCAAAAGAATAATATTACTGAAGTATTTTTAGAAGTTTCTGAAGATAATAAAATAGCGAAACAGTTATACGAAAATTTAGGGTTTAGGCAAATTGGGATTAGAAGAAAATATTATGACAATAAATTTGATGCCATAATATATAGGTTAGATTTATGAATATATTAGGTATTGAAACTTCTTGTGATGAAACGTCTGCATCTATTGTTAAAGACGGTAGGGAAGTTTTATCAAATGTAATAAATAGTCAAATAGATATCCACGAGAAATACGGCGGCGTTGTTCCAGAAATAGCTTCGAGAAATCACTTAATGAATATTCCAGTCGTTGTTGAACAAGCTCTAAAAGAAGCGGATTTAAATTTTGATGACATTGATGCTATTGCTGTTACAAATGGACCTGGACTTGTTGGAGCTTTATTAGTAGGAGTTTCCTACGCAAAAGCTTTAAGTTCTGCTTTAAACATTCCCCTAATTGGAGTAAACCATTTAGAAGGGCACATAGCAGCCAATTACATAAAAGCAAAAGAACTTGAGCCACCTTTTTTATGTTTAGTCGTTTCAGGTGGTCATACTCACCTTATTTTAGTTAAAGACTATACTGATTTTGAGATTTTAGGTAGAAGTATTGACGATGCTGCTGGTGAAGCCTTTGATAAAATTGCTCGTGTTATTGGACTAGGTTATCCAGGTGGTCCAAAATTAGAAAAACTAGCTCGAGAAGGAAATAAGGAGGCGATTGATTTCCCACGAGTTTACATGAGTCCTGGCTCACTTGACTTTTCCTTCTCCGGTTTAAAGTCTGCTGTTCTCAATTTCTTAAATAATAACAAACAAAAGGGAATTGAATATGAACCAAAAGATGTTGCTGCCTCTTTTCAAGCCGCTGTATTGGACGTATTAACAGACAAGACATTAAAAGCTAGTAAGGATAACAATATTGATATTGTAGCAATAGCTGGTGGAGTTTCAGCAAATCAAGCTTTAAGAGAACAATTAGAAAATGCTCTAAAAGAGGAAAATATAAAATTTTATTCACCGGATTTTATCTATTCAACGGATAATGCTGCCATGATAGCTTCTCAAGCTTATTACAACTTTAAAGATAATAAGCTATCAGACAATCATTTAGATGCCACTCCAAATTTAAAGTTTGGATTAGATTAATTTTATAAAAGTTAGACGTTGTTGCATCTTAACTGGGTAAATATAAATCTGGAGTAAGAATTAGGAGGATAAAATGAGCTATAAACCTTTAGGAAACAGGGTTATTTTAAGAATAAAAAATGAAGATGAAAGAGTTGTTGGAGGCATTGTATTACCTGAAACAGCTAGTAATAAACCTAATGAAGCTGAAGTCATAGCTATTGGAGAAGGACGATATCGTGGAGATAAGCTAGTCCCAATACCACTAAAAATAGGTGATGTTGTTGTCTATTCTGATTACAACTCAAAAGATATTGACCTCGATGTTGAAGGTGACTTTATAATTGTTGATGCTGACGATATTTTAGCAGTTATGGAATAAGGAGAAAATATGCCAAAAGAAATAAAATTTAATACAGAAGCAAGAGATTTATTAATAAAAGGCTTAGACGAACTAGCTGATGCCGTTAAAGTGACATTAGGTCCAAAAGGTAGAAATGTAATCTTAGCTAGAAGCTATGGATCACCATTAATCACAAATGATGGTGTAACAATCGCTAGAGAAATTGATCTACCAGATGAATTTGAAAATATGGGAGCTCAGTTAGTTAAGGAAGTTGCCACTAAGACTAATGATGTTGCAGGTGACGGTACGACAACGGCTACTCTTCTGGCTCAAGCTATGATTCATGAAGGAAATAAAAACGTCGTTGCTGGTGCTAATCCAATGGCTATTCGAAATGGTATCTCTAAAGCCGTTCAAGTTGTCGTTGAAGAACTTAAAAAGGAAAGCCAACCGATAAAAACTTCAGAAGAAAAAGCCCAAATTGCTGCTATTTCTGCTGGAAGTGAAGAAATTGGACAATTAATCTCTCAAGCAATGGATAAGGTTGGTGATGACGGAGTTATTACTGTTGAGGAAGGTAAATCTGTCGGCACCGAACTTGAATTCACAGAAGGTATGGAATTTGATCGTGGATACCTTTCAGCTTACTTTGTCACAGATACGGATAAAATGGTAGCAGATATGGAATCCCCATATATCCTAATTACAGATAGAACGATCAGCTCTATTCAAGACTTACTTCCTATATTAGAACAATTAGTCCAGGTAAGCGGAAGCTTGTTAGTTATTGCAGATGATCTTGAAGGAGAAGCGCTCAGTACATTAGTATTAAATAAACTTCGTGGTACTTTTAATGCGATTGCTGTTAAAGCACCAATGTTTGGAGATAGAAGAAAGGAAATGCTTCAGGATATCGCTATTTTAACGGGTGGAGTCGTCATTTCAAAAGAAGTCGGTTTGGAATTAAAAGATACTCAATTAGATATGCTAGGTAGAGCACGCCAGGTCAAAGTTGATAAAGATAGTACTATTATTGTTGATGGTGCTGGTAGTGAAAAAGATGTCCAAGATCGTATCCGTCAAATTAAGAATCAAATTGAAGCAACCGATTCTGAATATGATAAAGAAAAATTACAAGAACGTTTAGCTAAACTCTCAGGTGGGGTTGCTGTAATCCAAGTTGGTGCTGCTACTGAAACAGAATTAAAAGAAAAGAAATACAGAATTGAAGATGCCTTAAATGCTACTCGTGCTGGAGTAGAAGAAGGTATCGTTGCAGGTGGTGGTACAGCGCTTGTAAATACAATTCCAGCTGTAAAAAAACTTGTTTCAAAACTTCAAGGGGATGAAGCAGTTGGTGCTCAAATTGTTCAAAGAGCTATCGAAGAACCAGTTAGACAAATAGCTGAAAATGCGGGTAAAGAAGGATCAGTTATTGTTAATGAAGTTATGAAACAAACAGAACCAAATATTGGTTATGATGTTAATACAGGTAAATTCGTTAACATGATTAAAGAAGGAATTATTGATCCTATGAAAGTTACCAGATCAGCTGTTGAAAATGCAGGAAGTATTTCAGGAATCTTCTTAACAACTGAAGTAGCAATAGCAGATGTTAGAGATGAAGCAGCTGAAGCCGCAGCCGCTGCAGCAGCAAATGCTGCTATGGGTGGTGGTATGGGAATGATGTAATCCAAATATTTTCGAATATAATAGGTGTCGTAAGCGGCACCTTTTTCATTTTATTTCGTCGATAGGAAATGACTTTTCGAGTGTAAACGTTTATTATTTTATGTCAAATATCGAATTATTTATTAGCAATTCACCTGTTAACGTTTACACTTAAAATGCCTAACAGGTTATTTGAAATTTAAGTGTTTTTTGACAAATGGAGCGCTTCATTCATTTTAAATATATAAATTACTGGGTTTACTGTTTTGAACAGTCATACAAGTTATTTATGAACTAAATTACTGAGGTAACATTTCCTGCTTTACTAAGTGGTTAAACCAGCTAGCTGGAAGTTTTTTAAAATTTCACAGCCTAAAAATTTATATTCGATCGAGTAAAAGTATTCTAATCCTAAATTACATGTAACTGTAATATATTATAGTACCTGAATGGAAATTAGACAAGCAATTAAACAGCTGTAAAGGTTTTCCAAATAGAAATATAAATTTTAGATATATCATTCAATTTACTTAATAGTTCTTTAATCATTCTTACTAAAAATAAAAATAAATTCTAAATTATTTAAAAAATTCTGTTTATAAAGAGAAAAATTGGGAATAATTAATTATTAATATATACCTCAATTATTATAAATAGAACCATAATTGAAATTACTTTTTGATATAATATAAATTATTAAAACCAATTCTTACTACATTTTTTAGCATTAGAAATGGGAGGGGAATACTTTGAAATTCGGAATAAGGTTGTTTGTCTTAATTGAGTTTATTTGTTTAGTATTACTCTGTCCTGTTTTTGCTGAGGATGATTTGTTAACAAGTGTAAATGAACTTAATAAGTTAGAAAATACAAGTTTAACAACACCCTCAACTGATACTAACCGAATAATCATTACTTATAAGAATAACAACCAAAATAATATAAGAAAACTCGGTTTAGATAAAGATGACTTTGTTGCTGGCGAAACGAGTAATGTTGGTGTTGATGTTTTAGAAACTAAAGATAATGTTAACCCAGAAGAACTGATTAATGAAATTTCAGATAACAACATCGTTGAATCTGTTGACTATGATGAAATAATCAGAGCTACTGATATTCCAAACGATAGTATGCTATCGAATCAATCCTATTACTCTCAAATAAATGCTCAGGACACCTGGGACTTAAATGCCCGTCATTTAGTTAAAGTAGCTGTAATGGATTCAGGTTTAGATACAAGCCATGAAGATTTACAGGGAAGATACCTTCTTGAAGGTAAAAGCTATGTTGATAATAATATGGATGACTTAACTGGTCATGGAACTGAAGTAGCTGGAATTATTAACGCAGTAACAAACAACTCTAAAGGAATAGCTGGAATTTGTGGAAATAGCAATGTTAAAGTTGTTCCTTATAAAATACTTAATGGACAAAATATTGGTTTTGTATCTGATCTAGTTTTGGCCTTAAAAGATATTCAAAAAACGGATGTTAAAGTTATTAACTTAAGTTTATCTTTAACAAAAAATAATCAAGCAGTCGAATCGGCAATTAAGGAAGTGTATAAAGCCGGTAAGATCGTTGTAGCTGCAACCGGCAACTATAATCAAGATGAAATTGAATATCCGGCAAGATATGACGAAGTAATTGCAGTAGGCGCTGTTAATAATACTAATAATCGTTGTACAGAAGCTGATTGGGGAACTGGATCGGGAAGTAACTATGGCACGGGGATTGATTTTGTTGCTCCTGGTAATAAGATCCTCAGTTCTTCAACAAAAAATGGACCTTCTTCTTATAACATAGAATCAGGAACCTCTTTTGCTGCTCCAATGGTTGCTGGTGAAGTAGCTTTATTAAGTTCAATTGACCCTAATTTAACTGAAAATAGTGTTCAATCTATTATTAAAAATACTGCTACTGACTTAGGTGATCCTGGTTATGACAAATACTATGGAAATGGACTGATTAATATTAAAGAAGCAGTTGAAGAGCTAAAAAATCCAAAAAAAGACCAGGTATATTTTACAACAGATAATTTAACCCTATATATTAATCAAGTTTATCATTTAGCTTATAGAACTGGATTGGAAAGCCCGTTTACATGGACTAGTTCAAATCCAGATGTAGTTAGCGTTGAAAATGGCGAACTTCATGCTCTGAAATTTGGTTCAGCAGATATAACGATTACTTCTAATGAGGTTAAAACTGTTACAGCAACTTGCCATATAGTAGTTGCACCTGCTAAATTAGAAATTTTGGCTAATTCCGAACATGAAGGTTGGTTAACGTTGGCTCATAGCGATGAAATTGCTGGAACCATCGGAAAGAATCAAAAGTTACTTGGTTTAATCTTTTCTACTGATGATAATAATTTAAACTTAAGAGCTAAAGCACACGTTGAGAATATTGGTACAACTGATTATTTTGATGAAAAATGTGAATTAGGTAATTTTGGTTTAGATAATGGAATTGAAGCTCTTCAATTAGATTTGACTGGACCGAATGCTCCATACTATCAATTGTATTATCGAGTCCATGTAGAAGACTATGGTTGGACAGATTGGGTAACAAACAATCAATGGGTAGGTACGAGTGGACATAATTTACAACTAGAAGCAGTTGAAGTATCATTACAACCTGTAGATACAAGTAAACCAAGTGAGACTGCAAATGTAACTTGGACTTATAATTTTAATTGATTTAGTTTATTCGTATTCGAGTATAAATAAAGCTTCCTAGAGTAATAACTCTAGGAAGCTGTTTTTAATCTTCTTTACTCTGATAATTTTCTTTAAACTTTTCAAAGGGTGAATCAAGTTTTCCTTCAAGATTTAATTGAGTTTGAAATGAAACCATATCAGTTTCAATATCATTAGCTTTTTCATTAAAGTTAGAGTCATAAATATTTTCTAAAGCTTCATAAATAACGTTATAAGTCTCTCCGATTTGACCTAGTAACTCCTGACTTCTTTGATTCTGAATAGAAGTTCCATCTATTTCTAAATAAGAATCAGTTAAATTAGCTATCTTTTCAAGAAAGTCGTCATCAATATTGTAATCCGATCGGTGAATTTCCTTTAAAACTTTTATACTTTCACTCAAAGTATTTTCAATTTCTGGATGTTCAAGCGAATACTTTGTTTGCTTAGCTTCTTCTAACTTATAAATAAGCCTTTCTATTGGAGTATTTGGAACTACTGGCGTTGGTTCTTCTTCCGTTTGAACAATTACAGATTGTTCGGGTAAGGACCGTGAAACTTGTGGTTCATTTCTGTTGTACATAATTAAAAGAAGACCTGGTATAAAGTATCTTAATCCAATTAGTATTCGTCCAGGAATTGAATTAAAGTAGAAGCCTCCAACCTCTAAAGTATCACTTAAAACCTTAGTAACACCAACAAATAAGACCAGACCACCGATTACTTTCCAGAAAGTTGACCGGTTATGAGGTTTCTTCCAGTTGGTTACTACTAGATAGGCTCCGAGACCAATAAAAAGTAAACCAAAAATAGCAGAACCTGCACTGGTTTGACTCCTATTTACTACGATATCGTCTCCATAAAGATAGCTAAGTTGGTATGTGTTTATATGTTCTTGATCGTCTTGATGGTCAAAATCTAAAAAGTCATTATGATCATAATCATCGTCATAATAATATTCATTATAATTATAATTAGGCTGATTCTTGACATACATTAAGTCATCAACATAATGACTAACAGGGGAGAAGCCTAAAAATATTAACAGAACTCCGAGATAAAACATAATACTGTACCTCTTTATTTACTTGATTTAATTATAGTGCCTGAGTTCAAATTAAACTAAAAATTTTAATTCTTTATTACCCATTAAAGCTTATAAAGAACAATCAAAAAGATGATTTAATTCTACATAAATAATCGCTTGATGTTTATAATAGTAATATGACTAATTCAAAAATTAATTTCGGTAATAAAAAACTCGGATTTGGACTTATGAGATTACCTCTTAATAATCCAAACGACTCCGCTGATATCAATATGGAAGAATTAAAACAAATGGTAGACCATTTTATGGATAATGGTTTTAATTACTTTGATACTGCATGGATGTACAATGATTTTAATTCTGAAAACGCTGCAAGGGAATGTTTAACAAGTCGGTATCCAAGAAATCAGTTTATTCTAGCTGATAAACTCCACTCAGGATTCTTTAATTCTGTCGAAGAAAGAGATAAAGTCTTTAGTGACCAATTAGGTAAAACTGGAGTTGAATTCTTTGATTTATATCTTCTTCATGATGTAGGTACGGATTCAATTAAAAAATACGAACAATATGATTGTTTTGATTGGTTAAAGAGTTTAAAGGAACAAGGTTTGGCAAAACATATCGGTTTTTCTTACCATGATTCACCAGAACTTTTAGAAGAAGTTTTAACAAACCATCCCGAAGTAGAATTTGTACAACTTCAAATCAATTACCTTGATTGGGACTCTCCAAGTATTCAGTCTAGAAAATGTCTTGAAGTAGCTAAAAAGTTTGGTAAACCAGTTATTGTTATGGAACCAGTTAAGGGAGGAACATTAGCTAAAGTTCCAGAAGAAGCAGAAGAATTTTATAAGGAAAATGCTCCGGAAATGTCAATTCCTTCTTGGGCTATCCGTTTTGCAGCTTCTCAAGATGGAGTCAAAATGGTCTTGAGTGGAATGAGTAACATGGAACAGATGAAGGATAACGTCAGTTTTATGAAAGACTTTAAGCCACTTACTAAAGATGAAGAAGATATAGTTTTTGCAGCTAGGGAGCTCATAAACAAAAATATTGCAATTGCATGTACTGGTTGCAGTTATTGTATTGATGGTGATGGTTGTCCTGTTAATATTCCAATTCCTAAGTTCTTTAGCTTGTATAACTTAGAAAAGCAAGAAACAAAAGAAAAGGGGTGGACTCCTCAAGGCGAGTATTATGATCGTTTAACCCAGTCAGGCGACTTTGGTAAAGCTAAAGACTGTATTGAATGCTATCATTGCCAAGAAGCTTGTCCACAACATTTAACAACAGTTGAATATATCAAAGACGTATCAGAATGTTTCGATAAATAAAATTAAATCCCTAACAATTGAGTTAGGGATTTTCATTCTTCAATTTCATAAATTAAAAAGTACTGTTCCTGAACAACTCTCTCATGAGTTTCTATGATAATTGCTGTTTCTATCTCTGGCTCAGGATCAAGTTCTATTTCTTCATCAGAACCAAATAGTTCGTCACCAAGTTGAGCTCCAGCTTCACCAAAAGCTCCAAACAAATCAATTGAATCAAATAACATATCAAATAAAGATTCAATAAAATTCTCAGGTTTCCTTTTTGGTTTATCAATACGTTCAGGTACTACAGTTTCAACTCTGAAATGAGGTTCTGTTTCAATTGTTTCAACAATGATAGCTTCTTCAATCCTATATTTCATTAATCTTTGATTTTCACTCCATTTTTGTCAACTAACCCAATATATTTATTGGATCTTAAAATATGAATGAACTGAATTAAGCGCTCATAAAGAGGTTCGGCTTCTTCGCCGTATTTACGTTTTAAATATCGTCCCAGACTTGCAATATCACGCTTCCCATTCATTCCCTTCCAAATATAACTTGAATAATCATCAAAATGAATTTTGCTCTCTTTTGGCCTGTTAAAAAATTTTTGAGCAATTTTATTAAATATACCAATATTTGGAACGGTTAGAACAATCATTCCCTTTTTATCTTCACTATAGTCTAAGTCTGGATTTCGAACTGGAATTAGTTCTAAAAAATTCTCTTCTTTTCTTAATTTCCTACTACTCATAAAATTAAAAAATGGCTACGTTTCCGTAACCATTTTGATTAAATTCATTAGTCAACAAGTTCGCCCTTCATAGCTCCATCATCAATTCCGCCATGTTTCCCCTTTACAGCAAAGTAGAACATTGATGCTACCATCAAAGCACAGAAAACAATAGAGCCGATGTCTCCTAGTGAGAAGTATTTTGAAATATCAACAACGTCAGCTAAAGTACCAGCACCAACTGGAATAATAGCTAATACGGCTAATAGAATACCAACTACACCTTCTCCAGCGATCATTCCTGAAGAATAAAGCAAGCATGAGTTGATCATTCCACTCTTTTCACCTTCACTGACATTAGGCCATTTTTCAACAACCCAGCGAACAACACCACCGATCATGATAGCAGCAGAAGTTTGTACTGGTAAGTACATTCCTACAGCTACAGGCATGACAGGAATTCCTAAAAGTTCAATGGAGATAGCTACGAAAACACCAATGAATACCAGTACCCATGGTAAATTAGCATTCATAACACCTTCAACAACAATCTGCATTAAGCTAGCTTGTGGAGCTGGTAATTCAGCAGATCCAAATCCCCATGCACTATTTAGTAAGTATAAAACACCACCGATTACAACAGCAGAAGCAACAACCCCAATTAATTCACCTATTTGCTGTTTCTTAGGAGTAGCACCTACAATGAAACCGGTTTTTAAGTCTTGAGATGTATCACCAGAGATAGCAGCTATAACAGCAATGATTGAACCAACAGCAATTGCAGCATTCATCCCTGAATGCCCGGTTAATCCAGTAGCTTTAAAGATTGCTGTAGTTAAAAGTAAGGTTGCTATTGTTATACCAGAAATTGGGTTGTTAGAACTACCAATCAAACCAACAATTCTAGCAGAAACGGTTGCAAAGAAGAAACCGAAGATAGCGATCATAATAGCTCCCAGGAAGTTAACTGGTACAGCTGGAATTAACCATAGAACTAGAATACTGATAAGAACTAAAAGTAGAACCCATTTCATGTCGATATCTGATTCAGTTCTTAAGGTTGATTGAGATCCCTTCAAAGAGAAGTCTTTCATTGCATCTCTAAAAGTTGTGACAATTAAAGGTAATGATTTGATGAGAGATAAAATACCACCAGTTGCAACAGCACCAGCACCAATATAACGAACATAATTAGACCAAATTTCATCCGGTGCCATTTGTGCAATTGGTATATCACTTGGGAAGATGGTACTAGTTCCACCAAATTGAGCAATAGCTGGCATTAAAGCTAACCATGCTAGAACACCACCAGCTAACATGTAGGCTGAAACTTCAGTTCCGCATATATAACCAACTCCAAGTAGGGCTGGTAGTACAGATGTACCAAAAGCGGATCCCTTATAAATTGGGATATCATAAGAAATTTCAGAAGGGAATAAATACATACCGTCTGAAACAAACTTAAATACAGCAGCTACACCTAAACCGGTGAAAACGCTCTTAGCAGAAGCTCCACCACTTTCTCCAGCTAGTAAAACTTCAGCACAAGCTGTTCCTTCAGGATACTTTAGCTTACCATGTTCTTTAACGATAAGCGCTTGACGTAGTGGAATCATAAACAAAACGCCTAAGAAACCACCAGCTAAAGCGATGATTGCAATTTCAAGAATTGATGGTGGATTTGTTCCCCACTGAGTGGACCAGATAAACAGAGCTGGTAATGTAAAAATAGCACCAGCAGCAACTGATTCACCAGCGGAACCAATCGTTTGAACCATGTTATTCTCTAGGATAGAATCCTTTTTAAGAATAACTCGAATAACGCCCATTGAAATAACTGCTGCAGGAATAGAAGCAGAAATGGTTAAACCTACTCTTAGTCCTAAATAAGCATTAGCTGCACCAAAAACGATGGCTAGAATAATACCAAGTATAATAGAGGTAGCAGTCATTTCATCGACACTTTTTTCAGCCGGAATATAAGGCTTGAAATCAGTATCTTTGTTGTCCATAATAACTCCTTAAATTTTATTATTTTGCTAATGCAAGTATAGCATCAGCGATAATATGCATATTACTTTCTAAGTCTTCTAATGGCCAATATTCATTCCTTTGATGGCACATATCCGGTTCACCAGGGAACAAAATACCAAAAGCGACTGCATTGTCAAATGCACGAGCGTAAGTACCACCGCCCATTGCAATTGGTTCTTCATTTAGTCCAGTATCTTCATTAAAGACATCAACTAAAGTTTTAACTAATTCTGAATCCTTTTCTACGTATAAAGGTTCAACGTCACCATCGACTATTACTTCATAACCTAAAGGTTCTACCTTAGCTTTAATTCTTTCAACTATTTCGTCAGAATTAAAAGTTACAGGGTAACGAATATCACTCTTTAAAAACGAACCATTTTCATCTACGTAACCAATAGCTGGATTATATGTTAAATCTCCTGAAACATCGTCAGACATAACTATGTCTAAATCTTCATTGTTAGCAATTTCGAGTAGATCTAAGAATGGATGTTGTGCTCCAGCATCTTTTAAAGTTTTACCTAATTTTAATAGAGCATTTTCACCAGCTTCTGGTTCCATTGCATGGGAAGCTACACCAGTTTCAGTATATTCTTTTCCATTAAATGTAGCTTTAGCTAAATCAGGAACCATATTAACTACTGTTCCAGATTTTAATGTTAAGTCATCACCTTCATCTGACTTTTTAATAAATGTTAAGTGAAGGATACCCTTTTCAGCAAAGATAACTGGATAAACAGCATCTGGTGAGAATGAAGCATCCGGTATATCTTCTGTTTCTTTATAGCGTTCGAGACATCTCCAATCGCCAGCTTCTTCATCACCACCAATAATTAAACGAACTCTTTTTGATAGATCTTCATCTGAATCTTCAACAGCTTTCATAGCATATAGAGTAGCGATGACTGGTCCTTTATCATCATTTGTTCCACGACCGTACATTTTGCCGTCGTCAATTGTCAAATCGAACGGTTCATAATCCCAATCATCTCCTACAGGAACCGTATCAACATGAGCCATAATTCCTATTAACTCATCACTATCTTCTGGTCCAATTTCAGCCCAGCCGCTGTAACCATCCAAGTTCTTTGATCTAAAACCAAAAGATTCTCCTAAATCAAGCACTAAGTTTATAGCATCGTTAATGCGTTCGCCTAAAGGAGCTTCTTCTGTTATTTCTCCAGCATCTCCGTTTGTCGTATCAAGTTGAAGCAATTTTTGTAGTTGTTTTAAAACTTCTTCCTGGCTTTCAAAAGTTAAACTGTTTTTGCCTTTGACCTTCATGTTTTTCCTTTCACTGGTCAGTTTTCAAATTTAACGTCACTGTCTTTGATTTCTTCATCATCCAGGTTAATATCTTCTTCGTCTACACTTTCTACGGTCTGTTCCGGTTCATCTTCAACAACAACAAGATCCTGAATAACTTCAACATTACGGTCTACTTCGTTAGATTTTGGTGTTAAATCGACTTCGATTTCGTCTAGACTTTGAGTGTTGATAGAAGATTCCGGGATAACATCATTAGTGAAGGAAACAGCTTTGTTAAATTCGTTTAATTCTTCTTGAGTTTTATCTTCTATTGGAACGTCTTCAGATGATATTATTGGTTCGTCTAGAATTGGTGCATTAATATCCGGTGTTATTTCTACATCCATAAAGGATTGTTCCTCTTCAATCTTGGCAGCTTTCTTTGCTTTACGATCCTGAATAAGGTAATAAACGCCCAAAGCAAAAGACCATAGACCACCTATTAAGAAAAGAGATCCCCAAATGTAAGCACTGATCATTAAATTCCAAATACCTAAACCAAAGGTAAGAACACCTAAAATTATTAGAACTATTTCAATTATCATAAAAACTCCATGAAGTGTATTATAACATTTAAAATAAACAATATTTTAACCATGATTTATCTATAATATTTAATCGTTTGAGATAAAATTAAAATATATTTTTTTTAAGAGGGAAGGACTATGTTTTTTTCGTCCAAACCAAAAATTAATAAAGTTAAAGAGAAAATCTTAAATAATCCAGTTGCTGAATTTACCCTAAAAGATATCTTTAACGATCATAACTTAGCTCAAGTCGTAGCGAATAGTTTAAATACAGGAGTTAAAAATAAGTTAACTCTAAACGATTTAAATAATATTCATACTCTTAATGCAAGCGGACTAGGTATTACTGACCTAAGTGGCATTGAATTTTTAAATAATCTACAGACAGCTAATTTTTCTAATAATAACATATCAAAATTACCAAATTACACTGACAATAATCCGTATCTATACAAGAATAAGGACACTTTGGTTTTAATGGATTTATCTAATAACCCCTTCTTGAATCCAAATAATCTCTTTTCACTAGATGCTACTGAAAAAAGGACTAAATTTTTAGACCAATTTGAAGATAAAATAAGTAGATTTAAACTTGGTGAGGTCAAAGACCGTATTTATCCAAAAGGAGAAATAAATCCTTATTTAATCCGACAAGTAATCAATAAGCTTCTACCGAGAGATTTAGCTAAAGATCGTAATCAGGAGATTAATAAAGTTTTCTTAAAATATCTTGTTGGGAAAAAAATTTTTTATAACCAGGAGCCTTACAAAGGAAAATACATTCTTAATGGTTTAAACCTAAGTTTTGATTCTTCAATAGTTGAGCCTAACTATATTAATAAGGAAAATGAGCTTATTATTAACCAGTTAATTGAAGAGTTAATTCCTGAAGACGATCTCTATCTTATTCGTTCTATTATTAATAATAAAAATAATTTAGTCGATTTAGATTCTAAGAAAATTTTAGATTATTTTTCATATTACATCGATCATCCAACTGAGATTTCTACTGACTATGTCTTAGATCAAACTGGTTGGAAACAAAAAAAGAATTATAAAGATCTAAAGGAAAGTAGTCTCTCTTCAGAAGATGAACAACTCTTAAATTCGATTCAAAATCCTGTAATAAAACAAGAGTTTGAACGCTATCTCCAATATGAAGATATTTTAAGACTCTATGAAAATGAACATCCAGAAAAAGCTGTTGAAGTTAATAAAATGATTAATAAGAACGATGATTTAATAAAAGAGTTTTTAAATAAATACATTGATTTAGAAAAAAATGCTATGTTAACCGAACAGCAAAGGAATACCATTCAAAAAGCAGAAGAATCAATTAAGACATTTAATCAAAATTATCAAAACCAGGCAACCTCTTTATTTGAACAAGACGTCTTTGGCTTAGAAGTTGAAATGAAGTACATTGACATGCTAGCTGAAGCGGATCGTAAAATCGGATAATGGGAACATTAACACTTATTATGGGCGGAGCTAAAAGCGGTAAAAGTAACTATGCTCAAAAGTTAGTTCAGAAATTGAATAAACAGACTGTTTTCATTGCAACTGCTCTTGCTTTTGATGATGATATGAGAGACCGAATAAGAAAACATAAAGAGAGCCGTCCTAAAAACTGGAATACAATTGAAATTTATAAAAATTTTAAGAGTTTATCAAATAATGCTTTGTTTAATAACTCCAAAGTTATTCTCTTAGACTGTTTAACATTATTCGTTACGAATCAGATGTTAGAAGCAGGGGTTGATTGGGAAAATACCACTCCTGGAGATGTAGAGAGCATTGAAAATGGTATAAAATTAGAATTGGAAAGCCTATTAGATCTGGCTATAGATAAAGATGTTTATATTGTTTCAAATGAAGTTGGAATGGGAGTTGTTCCTGATAATAAACTGGCAAATTACTTTAGAGATATTCTTGGAAGGATAAACCAGTTAGTAGCGAGTAAAGCTAATCAAGTCATCTTTATGATTGCCGGAATTCCGTTGAAAATAAAAGGAGAAGAGAATTGAGCGTATTTGAAGAATGGAAAGAAGTCCAAAGTAAAAAGGCCAATGGTAAAAACGTTGATAGAAGATTTTGGACTGACTACTATAAAAAAGAAGAAGAAATATATAAACAAATACTAACTGCAAAAGAAAATAAAATAGAAGGAACTATAAAAGAACTGGCAGAAAAGTATGGTGTTGAACCTTATGAATTCATTGGTTTTGTCGATGGAATTGCAACCAGTTTAAATAATGATGTTAAAGACTTTACGGAATATGAGGAAGATGATCAGATTCTACTAGACATTGACTTTGAAAAACTCCTCTATAACATGCATTTAAATAAAGCTCCTTGGCTTTTTGGTTTAGAAGAATGGGATGGAATTTTTTCAAAAGAAAAGCAACAGGAAATAGAAGACAAGTATCATTACGGACGGACTGTCCGCAAGGGTAGAAAGATAGGGAGAAATGAACCTTGTCCGTGTGGTAGCGGTAAAAAATATAAGCACTGTTGCGGGAGGAAAACTGCTTAAACATGGATAATCAAACAATCATTCAATATTTTGAATGGAATTTACCAGCAGACCAAAATCACTGGAATTATATCAGGGAACATGCTCCAAGAATGAGGGAACTTGGAATAACAATGGCATGGTTACCTCCAGCTTATAAAGGAACAGCTGGAATAAACGATGTTGGTTATGGAGTTTATGACCGTTATGATTTAGGTGAATTCGACCAAAAGGGTACTATTGCTACAAAGTATGGGACTAAAGATGAATATTTAGCTGCAATAAAAGCTCTTCAAGATAACGAAATTATTGTTTTAGCAGATATAGTCATCAACCAAATGTTAGGAGCTGATGGTACTGAAAAGACTTACGCTACCCCCGTAGATCCGGACGATAGGTTAAAGGAGATAGGCAAAGCTAGAGAAATTGAAGCTTATACCTATTTTAACTTTCCTGGAAGAAATGGAAAGTACAGTAATTTTGAATTCCATTGGAATCAATTTAGTGGAGTGGATTTTGATGGAAAAACAGACGAAACAGGTATTTTTCGGTTCTCTGGAAAAGAGTGGAATAATCCAGTTGATGATGAATATGGGAACTTTGACTACCTTATGGGAGCTGATCTGGATATGGATGATGAAAGAACCAGAGAAGAATTACTAAACTGGGGTAGGTGGTATTGCTCCATAACTAATCTAGACGGATTTAGGTTAGATGCTGTAAAACATATTAAATTTCCATTTATGGCTGAATGGGTCCAGAAAATGCGAGACTATATGAAAGAAAAGTTGGGAAAGGATCATGTTTTAGCAGTTGGAGAATACTGGTCAGGTGATGTTAATAAACTCATCCGTTATATTAATGACTCTGATCATAAAATTCAACTTTTTGATGTTCCTCTTCACTTTAACTTTGAACATGCATCTAAGGCTGGCGGCAATTATGATATGGCTCATATTCTTGACAATACCTTAATTAGAACTGAAACATTTAATTCAATTACTTTCGTTGACAATCATGATACTCAGCCAGGAGAATCATTACAGTCTTGGGTTGAAACGTGGTTTAAACCAATCGCTTATGCAATAATTCTACTTCAGCAATATGGAATACCTTGTGTTTTCTTTGGAGATTATAGAGGGATGCCTCATGATTATTTAGCTCCTGTAGCTGGTATAGATGAACTTTTACTTCTTCGAAAAAAACACGCCTACGGTTTGGAATATCCTTACTTTGACGACTTTAATGTAGTTGGATTTACACGTGAAGGAGATGACGAACACCCAAATTCGGGGTTAGCTGTGTTACTTTCAGATAATGTGGGTGGTCAAAAGGAAATGTATATTGGTGAACAATTTTTTGGGGAAGAATTTATTGATTATCTGGGAAATGTGGATGGTTCAGTTTACATAAAAGAAGACGGAAAAGGCGTTTTCTCTTGCGCAGGTGGTTCTGTTTCTGTTTGGGTTCCACGTAAAAGTATGAATGAACAAGAAATGGCAAATCGTCAGTATAGACTTGACCATGGTTCCTTTGATGATTCCGATATTGAACCTCAAGAAAAAGTTGTTGATGGAATTAGTGAAGAAGTTTTAAATAAAAATAAGGAAAATAAAGAAAATGAGTAAATATAAGATTGCTCATAGTATGATTCGTGTAAAAGATATAGACCAATCCTTAGATTTTTATAAAAAGGCCTTTGGTTTTCATGAAACAAGAAGGAAGGAGAAACCGGATCAAAAATTTGATCTTGTTTTTTTAAGTGATCCCGATGAAACAATCGAACTAGAGCTTACTTATAACTATGACCATGAACCTTATGATTTAGGTAACGGATATGGTCATCTAGCTTTAGCAGTTGATGATTTAGAAAAAAGTTGGAGTGAACATAAAGATCAAGGATTTAATGTTACAGAACTCAGTGGATTAGATAACGGTAAGAAAAATTACTATTTTATTACTGACCCAGATGGTTATAAGATTGAAATTGTTCGAAATAAATAAGTTAAGGTAGTTGAGTTTAGCTCGACTACTTTTTTTATTTTAACCAAAACTTGTTATAATTAAGTTACAAGAAGGAATGAAAAAACTTTAGTCGACGTATTGAGTGTAAACGTTAACAATTCAATAATATTGAAATATCCGACTAATATTCGTAAACGTTTACTTATTTAAACGTCTTAAATGAAAAAAATCAAACTATTAATCGAAAATTAAATAGAAAACAGAAGAATTTCATTAATACATAGATAGTTCAAGGTGAGGATATGGCTGAAAAATTAGATCACAATCAAAAACAGGCGACTCCTGGCTCAGTTGAATATGAAATTATTGATGTCCTTAAGAGTTCTTATACGCCTAAAATCATGCAGGAGATGATTGCCAACTTTCATGAAAATGATATTGCCTCCGCAATGGAATATTTAAGTAGAGATGAATGTGTAAGACTTTATAGCTTACTTGATACTGAAACTCTAATTACTGTTTTAGAATATTTGGACGATAGAAATAGATATATAAGAGAGTTGAATTCAAATAAAAGAACAGCTATCCTTGAAGGACTTGAAACAAATATCTTAGCCGATTATCTTAGTAGTTTATCAAGTTACGAACGGGATGTTCAACTAGTTCTCTTAAATAAAGAAACAAGAGATGAGTTGAATTTAATAACCTCTTTTAATGAAGAAGAAATTGGAAGTAGGATGTCAACAAATTTTATCCAGATTGAAGAGAATATTGATGTTCGACACGCTATGAGGGAGTTAATGAATCAAGCAGAAGAATCGGATAATATCTCAACCATTTATGTTACGGATAAAGATAATATCTTAATTGGAGCCATTGATTTAAAAGATTTAATCATAGCCAGAGCAAATGACAATATTGATACAATCACGATGAACTCTTATCCTTATGTCTATTCTAATGAAGAAATAGAAGATTGCTTTGAAAGGATAATTGATTATTATGAAGATTCTATTCCAGTTTTAGATGCTGATAATAAATTAAAAGGGGTATTAACTTCCCAAGAAATGGTAAATATCGTTAATGACGAAATAGGTGAAGACTATGCTAGACTTGCGGGTCTTTCAACAGAAGAAGATTTAAATGAAACAACTAAAAATAGTGTTAAAAAAAGATTACCATGGTTAGGTACTTTGCTTTTACTTGGTTTTGTTATATCTTTTGTTGTAGGTTCTTATGAACATGTAGTAGCTCAAGTAGCTATAATCGTAACTTTTCAGTCTTTAATACTTGATATGGCTGGAAATGTCGGAACACAATCATTAGCTGTAACAGTTCGAGTTCTAATGGATGAAAATATAAGTAAAAAGGAGAAAATCCACTTAATAATAAAGGAGTTTAAAGTCGGTTTTGTTCTTGGTCTCTCTATTGGAGTTATAGCTCTTTTTTGTATATGGCTTTATCTCATTCTTGGTCAAAAAGAAATGATGTTATTAGCTTCCTGTGTCTCAATATGCGCTGCTTTAGCTCTTTTGGTTTCAATGACGATTTCTAGTTTTATTGGAACAGTAACACCAATTTTTTTGAAGTATCTTGACTTTGATCCGGCTGTAGCTTCTGGTCCATTTATTACAACGGTAAATGATTTAACTGCTGTTTTAGTTTATTACTCGTTAGCCTGGTATATCTTAATCTATTTGTTTCATTTTTAATTCGGTCAAAAAAGAAATTAATTAAAGATTTAATAGAATATCTAATAATGCTATTTTTTTGATTAAATTAATCAAAACTGATTAATTAAGTCATTTTACTTAAATAGGAGGGAATTATGGAACCTAAAAAGAGAACATTTGAATTTGCATCAACAATGTTTATTTTTTACTTCCTGTCTTCTAGCCTTGTTAACTGGTTCAATGGACTAGCTTTTCAGGATTTGGGATTTTATATAATAGTTCTAGTTCTTTGCTTAATCAGTCTATTTTGGGTGATAAAAATTATAAAAGAACCACATTTAATAAAAAGTAAAAGTTCAGATGCTTCAGCTTTCTTAACTATATTAGGATTTGTAATACTTATTCTAACTCTCCCAACAGCGGAAGATTCAGAAGAAGTTCTTATTTCAATCTACTTCTTCTTAGTTTCAGTCTCAATGGCAGGCCTAATTAAATGGTATAAAGTTACTGGAGTAGAAGAAAATGAAGAACTCGTTATTAAGATAATAGAAGAAAAAGAAGAAAATAATAAAGAAGAATTAACTGATATTGAACGTTTAAGAATTGTAATTAAAGAAGCCTTATCAGTAACGCCAACAGGAACAAATGATTATAGCTATCTTCTTCATTCAGAACAACTTATTGATGAAATTATTACAGATGAGATTGAAGCTCCTAAAAATATTACAACTCAAATGATTGCTGTTATAAATCATTACAAAGATTTAGTTACTCGAAGAATCAAAACTAAAAAAATTGTAAGCACTCTAAATGATTTGGAAGCAACATTAAAAATGGTTGAAGATACTTTAATCCAAATTTATGACATTGGAATTGATAGTCAAATAAGTGAAATTGAAACAGACTCTGCAACTTTTGAAAAATTAGTTGAATTAGAAGGTTTAAAAGAATCTGATTTTAAATTAGATGAATAATAACAGGTTCCACTTAGTTGTGGGACCTAATTTTTTTCTCTTCCATTTAGAACAAAAAGTTGGTATTTATCTTAATTTTCTTAAAGAGTTGTTAAATAAAACAAAATCTTGTTTATAATTATTGTATTAACAAATTTAGATAGAAAGGAATAAAGATGGACGATAGTAGTAGTGGTCAAATAATAGATACGGTGCCGTTGTGTAGCTTATTACAACTGTGGTCCATTCTTATTCTGACCACATAAGGACACCATTGTCTATTTCGATTACTGTAAGTCTCAAGGTAGTGGAAAATGACAATGAGTAAGGAATTAAAAGAAAAGGAGTTGGCAACTCCTGGTTCCATTGAGTCCGAAATTGTTGAAATTTTAAAGAGTAATTATGCTCCAAAAATTATTCAAGAAAAAATTGGAAATTTCCATGAAAATGACATAGCTTCCGCTATGAAGTTTTTAAATAGGGACGAAAGAACCAGGCTCTACAGCTTACTTGATAAGGATACGTTAATCGACGTTCTTGAATTCCTAGATGATAGGAATGATTATATTAAAGAATTTAATCCCCAAAAAAGAACAGCAATTTTAGAAGGTTTAGAAACAAATATCTTAGCTGACTACTTAAGAAGTCTTACTAAACAAGAACGACAGGTTCAACTAGAACTTCTCAATCTTGAAACTAGACAAGAGTTAAATCTTATCGCTTCTTTTGATGAAGATGAAATTGGAAGTAGAATGTCGACTAACTTTATCAATGTGGATAAAGATCTAACTGTTAGAGAAGCAATGAATGAAGTCATTGAGCAGGCAGCCGAAAATGATAATGTTTCGACTATATATGTTACTGATGAAAATGGTGTTTATTTTGGGGCAGTCGAATTAAAAGACATTATTTTACATCGTGATGATTCTAGCCTAGATTCAATTACAATGACTTCTTATCCTTATGTTTATTCTAACGAAGAAATTGAAGAATGTATTGAACGTTTAGTGGATTATTCAGAGGATTCTATCCCAATCCTAGATGCTGATAATACTTTAAAAGGTGTTTTAATAGCTCAAGACTTAGCTGGTTTAATTGATGAAACTCTTGGTGAAGATTATGCTAAATTTGCTGGTTTATCTTCAGAAGAAGATCTAAATGAACCACTATGGTCTAGTATTAAAAAGAGATTCTTTTGGTTAGGTATCCTTCTTCTGTTAGGTTTTGTTGTTTCTTATATTGTTAGTTTATTTGAAAATGTTGTTGCCCAGGTAGCGATTATTGTTAGTTTCCAATCACTTATTTTGGAAATGGCTGGGAATATTGGAACTCAATCACTTGCTATAACGATTAGAGTCTTAACGGATGACGATTTAAGTATGAAAGATTTAATTCAACTTGTCTTTAAAGAGGCTAAAGTTGGTTTTTATCTTGGAGTAATTCTTGGATCGGGTGCTTTAGTTTTTATCTTTATATATCTCTTCTTTTATAAAAAGGAGGTTCTCTTATTATCAGCTAGTATAGCAGGGTGTGCAAGTGTAGCTTTAGTTGCTTCAATGTGTCTAGCAGGATTTACCGGAACATTGATTCCAATAATATTTAAACATTTCAACTTTGATCCTGCTGTAGCATCAGGACCTCTTATTACAACGTTAAATGACATGACCGCTGTAACAATTTATTATGGATTATCTTGGTTGCTTTTAATCAACTTTTTACATTTTTAATATCTCCAAAAACAAACGGTAGGCTGAATAATCAACCTACCGTTTTCAATTTTATAAGTTTTTATAATCGTCATCAGAAACTTCTTCTAACCAGATGTTTTCCGTTTCTTCTCCAGGTACTTCTATAGCTACATGGGAGAACCAGCTATCTTCTTTTGCTCCATGCCAATGCTTTACATTAGCAGGAATTGCAACAACGTCTCCAGGATTTAAGCTCCTTGCATCTTTTCCTTCTTCTTGATACCAACCACTTCCAGCTGTGCATATTAGAAGTTGACCGCCACCACTCTTTGCTTTGTGAATATGCCAATTATTTCTGCATCCAGGCTCAAAGGTTACATTAAACGCTCCGATAGGGTAATCATCTGGAACTCCTAGTGGATTTAAAAAACTTTCTCCAATAAAATATTGCGCAAAATTAGTATTTGGTTCTCCTTTACCAAACACATTTACCTTTTCAAAATCAGATTCGTTTAAATATTTATCATTTTTCATATTTTTATATTAAATTTTCTTTTATATTAAGTCAATATTAATTATTTTAATCTTTTGACTAGATTAGCATTCTTCTTCCAAAGTCCAGATAAGTAATAAGACCAAGCAATACAAAAGGCACAACTAAAACCAAATATTCCATTCCACCAAAGAATTGAAACTCCTAAAAATTCGCTGTATCTTAAAACGTAAACCATAATTACTCGAATAGTTAAAGCAAAAATAGCTATAATAGTTGGAACTTGACTATGTCCTGATCCTTGAAAAACACCAAATAACGGGACATAAGCAGCTAAAACCAACATTGTAAAAGCTATGGTTTTAATATGTTCCGTAGCATATTCAACTGATTGTCCTGTTAATCCAAATAAAGTTACTAATTCAGAGGAGAAGATATAAATTATTATTGAAATCAATAAAGTAATTGAAATAGATAAAAGAATTCCTTGAATCGCTCCTGAGTTAATTCTATTCATCTTCGATGCACCAATGTTTTGTCCAGTATAAGTAGATAATGCTGTTTGGAACGCATTACAAGGAAGAGTCATGTACGCTTCAATTCGGTAACCGACAGTATAACTTGCAGTTAAAATAGGACCAAAACCATTGACTGCTCGTTGAATTAGAGAAGTTCCGATTGAAACAACAATTAATTGAAATGCAATTGGAAATCCTGTTGTTAATGTTTTTAATGCAATAATTTTTGAATAAATAAATTCTTTCAATTTAAAAGTAAAAATAGGATATTTTCGAATTGTATATATTATAGCTGCAATAAAACAAAGAAGTTGTGAGATATCTGTTGCAAGTGCCGCACCAAAAACTCCCATTTTTAGATTGGAAACAAAATAAATATCCAAAATGATATTGAGGATAGAAGCGATTAGAAGAAAATATAAAGTAGCATTACTATCTCCAATTGATCTTAGAATTGAAGCATAAATATTATAACCAAATTGAAACAGAATTCCTGCCATATAAGTAATAAAATAGATTCTTGCTTCAGGGAAAACCTCAGATGGAACGTCTAAAAATACTAAAATTTGATTTGTAAAAATTATTCCAAATAATGTTGATAATAATCCTATAAGGAGAATCAGAATAATTCCTGTTGAAGCACAAGTTCTAAGTTCTTTTATATTATTAGCTCCAAAAAACTGAGCTATTAAGATACCATTCCCTGACGAAAATCCTGTAGCTATCGCTAAAAATAAGAATGTAATACTTCCTGTAGTACCAACAGCACTTAAAGAGATCTGTCCATTAGTGTTTCCAACGACAATTGAATCTACTGTATTATAAAGTTGCTGTAGAAGTAAACCTAAAATTATTGGAATAACAAAAATAAGTATTGAAATCCAAGGTTTTCCTTCTACCATTGAAAACTTTTTAAAACTCATCTTTTAAATTTAACTATTCAGGAGAGAAACAATGGAGGACCTAGAGTTTAACTCTAAGTCCCTTTTAATAATTCAGTTATACAAAGATATGAAAATATTATAATATAGGTTTTAGTTGATTACCAACCGCCACCTCCCATACCACCGGCTCCACCGCCGCCGAAGCCTCCTCCTCCGAAGCCTCCGCCGCCAAAGCCTCTACCAAATCCACCAGAACCCATCTGTCTGAAGGCTTGGGTATTAATATGGTTGACATTTGTGACGATTCCCCTATGAAACATATTCATAAAATAGAGAGATTGTAACATCCTCATATTAAAGTAAGGATCAATATACCAGTCAGGTGGACTTATTGCAATCCCTTCAAAATTCTTAGCCCATTTATTAGTAAGTCCAAGAGCGTAAGCATAAGGTAAGATGTTGTAATAATAGGAAGGATTTTCTTCTACTAAAAGTTTTAATCTATCCAATTCCGCAGTTTCAATAAAATGTTTGAAAGCAGAACATTCACCATACCAACGATTACCCTTTTCGGTTCTAACCATACAGCTCGATCCAAGAAAACCAATAATATAATTGATTACTATTTGTATTCCAGTCAAAACTAGTGATCTAGAAAACAGAACTGTTAGGGCATTAAATAATAAAAATAAAATTGAACTATAGACTATACGATTTTTCTGACTAAATATAAGAATACAGGTACCAATAAATGATGCTGCCCCAACAAAGAGTAAAATTTCTAATTCTAAGGTTCTATAAACTAAATAGCTAGAAGCTATTCCATAGAAAATAGAAGAGTTTAGAGCTATTAACATTATTAAGAATTTAGCAGAATACGTTTTTCCTGAAACAATAGTATTCGAACCTGTAAACCAGTCACGTAATTGTTCCTTTGCTGAAATAAAAGCATTTCCCATATAACGTTTTGCAGTTAAACTTTTTAATAATGGAGTATCAGATCTTGAAAAAATTGCATTAAAAATAGTTCTTTCGTAATTAGGACGATCTAATGGAATATCCTGAACCTTACAAATTTGAAAATCTGATTGACGTTGGTCGGGAGAAAGATTCTCTATTGTTAACCAACCCTGATCAGCAAAGTAAATTAATAATGAAACTAAGGTTTCATCTGTAATTTTATTATTGACAATATAGGCTACTTGGGCTGAATCTAATCCATCTGGTGGGTAAAATGTTACCGGTTCTAGTGGTTTCTTACCTTTACCTATAAAGAAGTAAACCAGGGCAGCTATGATAATAGATGCAGCGATTGCAATATAATAAGTAGGTAGAAATTCTCTACCAGTTCTTATATTTTGAAAATAACCGTCTGGAAGAGCTATTCTAACCGAAACAACCTGACCAGGGGTAATTTCTCTTGTATTACTAGCTGTAATCTGTTTACCGTTAACATTAAAAGTCATATTTGTAGCTTCAGTTGAAGCGTACTCTCCATCAAAGAATAAGACGTTTTTAGCATCAAAGTCCTTTGGCATATCTATTGTTACGTTTAAATGTTCAATTGGATTTTCTAAGTATTGAGAAATAATATTCTGATATACATCATCAAATGAACTTATACCATCATCACCAGGATCATAAGTGTATGAATAAGTATAATTTTGTACTCCCGTAACATATTTATCAGGGTCTCCAATTTGGATAATATAAGCATCACCATCAGTTGAAGTTTCAAAAGGTTGTCCAGATTCAACATTTACATTTTCAATAACTGCTGAATAATTTGATGCGGTTTCTTTTCCATCAACTTCTCGATAATAGGTTCCTCTTCGGGCAATAGTTCGGTAAATACCGTGGTTATACGAATCAAACGTAACTTTTTCGTTGATAGTAATATCATAAGAATGATTTTCGTTAACCTTCATATGATAATCCATATCATTGATTGTAATCGTATTACGATTTGAAGAACTTGGATAATTATAATAATCCTCGTAATCACCGTAATCATCATAGTCCCCACCGTAATTAAAGTAGTAGAAACCGAAAACCTGACTAGGCCATACTATTAATAATAGAAGGGAAATGAGAAGCGTTAAAATTCTTTTCACGGTAATCTACCTTTAATTAAAGCTTACATCAACGTTTTCTCTATCATCTTGAGAGGTCACTTGAAAATAAGGCTTTTTTTCTAAATTACCAGCAAACATTTTTGATGGGAAAGTTGTTAATTTATTGTTATATTCTTTAACAGATGCGTTATAATATTTTCTTGCATTTGCTATGTCCTGTTCCACCTTTTGTAGCTGGTTCATTAAATTTACATAGTTTGTGTTAGCTTTCAAATCTGGATAAGCTTGTGCTAAAGCAACTAAATGATTAGCAGCATTATCTAATTTCTGTTCCTGGTTAAAGGATTCTTGAATTGTATTAGCTGCACTAGCTAATTGGTTAGCTTGTGATATTTGTTGTAAAGTATCCTTTTCATAATTAGCATAACCTTTTGCTGTATTAACCAAGTTAGGAATTAAATCATGGCGTTGTTTTAAATAAACATCCATTGTAGAATAAGCTTCATCTACTTGATTAGCACTTGTACTTAAGCTGTTTTTAGCCATAACAGCAGCTATAATAACTGCTATTGCTATTACAAGTACAACAAGAATTACAGTGCTCATAAGATTTCTCCTTTAAATAATGTAATTTTCTTAAGTTAATTACTTAGGTTTAGTATATATCCATTTTTAGGAATTTCATCCATAAAAATTTAAAAAAAGTAAAAAATAATACTTGACATGGAAGTATCATGTGAATATAATAAATAAGCTTTCACGTCAGAGCGGTTTTTCTTTTAAGAATGAAGGAAATAAAGCTTTAAGCGTTT